>JAZOLP010000207.1:0-17057 GCA_045653225.1 Bacilli bacterium | reverse complement strand
AAATATCCAGTTAAATGTAATAAATTATTGTTAAACCCAAAAATATTAGCAAAATTAGTTTAATATGTATATACCTATAGATAAAATCCAAGTTTTACATTGTTATTATTGGCATAAAGATCATTTACAATGGGAAACATATTATCGTTATCGTAATGAATACAAATTCGTTTATTTAAATTCTATTGAAGAATATACTAAACTAAAAGAAATATATCATTCTACCGATCCATTCAATTCTGTATTTATACCATCTGATGTTGATTTTCCTAGATACAAATTGCAGATGGCTAATATTAAGCGTAAAATAGCAGTGGAAAATGCAGATGTAATTGTATATGACGATAATGATTTAAATTGTATACGTGATTATAAAGGTGATTTTGAAAATGTTATAATATATTCAAAACAAACCGATTTGTATTATATATTAAATACATATCCAAATGGTCCAGATGATATGATGGATGAATTTAATAAAATATTGAGAAGACTAAATCTACAGGATGCAAATCCTGTAGATAAGTTGATTGCATTGCTAAAGTACTATAACAAATTACCAAATGATTATGAAATAATTTATACTGGTCATGTATGTACTATAGTACAACCAATCACATCTAAATATATAACTACTAAGGATTTGGACACGCACATCTCTTCAAATCTACCAATTCCATCTGAAAATGATTTAGTATCAATAAAACAAATGTTGAAATCAAAGGATGATGCAACAATTAGTATGGGATTGAAGTGTTTATGTGGATATAATATTTACCCATGTAAATTAGCTATTGCAAACATACTTTATGACTCATGAAGTAATTTACATTATAATAAAACGATGAATTCTACAGGAGTTAAGAATTTATTAAATATGCTAAATTTTCCAAAAGAACCCTATGATGTAGCAACAATATATAAGCGTGTTATTCAATCTGGAGTTACAGATGAAGATTATAATAAAGCAAGAGAATATATTACAAATTTGATTACAAAACAGTACAATCAATGTATTAAAAGGGATGAATCAAGTTTGGATATGTTTAATATAAAAATTAGTATTTCGATTGAGTAAAATAATAGCTTTTGGTGGGCTTAAGGCAGCCGGAAAAGATACATCCGCAGATATGTTGCAATATATGCTATCCACCCCTAAAATTTTACATTATTATTGGATATATAAATTAATAGGAGATTTTGTTCCACCTAAGTGGAGCAAAGTCTCTTTTGCAGATACATTAAAAGCATCGTTATCTGTGTTATTAGATATACCAGTAGAAAAATTTGAAGATAGAGATTTTAAAGAGAATTATTATATTTATTTTCCAACGTTAAATATAACAAATAATCCACCGTCATCACTAACATTAAGTGATAAAAAATTTAGCCGATTGTGTCAAAATAAAAATTGGGATGAAATAATTACATATTATTTATCTATTAGACAAGTTCTACAAATGTGAGGTACCGAAATTGTTAGGGCACATTTTGGCGATCGTTTTTGGATTATGCGAACTATATCTGGAGATGAAAATTATATAATTTCAGATTTACGTTTTGCAACCGAATATAATGATGTTAAGAAAAAGAATGGATTTGTGTATTATATTGATAGAAATGGAACACCTGGAGCACATCCAAGTGAACAGGAAACAATCATATTAAAAGATATGAATAAATTTGATGATATCATTGATAATACTGGAACGTTGGAAGATTTGTTTAATCAATTAAAAATTAAAGTTTATGGCAAGTTACGAAGTAAAGCATTGTGCTAATTGTGAGCAGCATGGAATTACACATGAGTTTCAAGATAATACGTATGGTAAGTACAATCGAGTATTTAATGTATCTGAGAAAGGTAGTATGAGTTGTACAGTATGTAATAATGGATCTAATAAGAAGAAGTAATATGAATAATATTTGTAAATATCTAGCGTTAATTATAAATGCAATATTTTTAATTATTTGTGCATTTATTGGCCCATGATTTGTTTTAATCGGAATTATAGGTAGTTTTATTGGTATAGTATTTACTACATTGTATATAGTACATACAATAATGAATTCCACACGAGAAGATTTAGTAGAAATTGGACAGGAATTCATAAAGAAGTACGATGCTTTGCAGAATAAAATTAAAAATGATTAGTATTATTGAATAATTTTTTGTATATTTACATATTAATCAATAATATAATTTAATATGGCAAAGAATAATAATTTACATGCGGCAAAGAAAGCTGCTAACGATGAGTTTTACACAAGAATAGAAGATATAGAAAATGAATTAAGACATTACAAAGATCATTTTAAAAATAAAATTATATTTTGTAATTGTGATGATCCAGAAGAAAGTAATTTCTGAAAATATTTTGAACTTAATTTTGAATTTCTAGAGTTAAAAAAGTTAATATCCACACATTATAATGCTACAGAGCCATCCTATAAATTAGAATTAATTGGTGATATTGATGGAGATGGTAAAGTAACAAAAGGTGATATTATTAAAACGCCATTAAAACAAAATGGTGATTTTAGAAGCCCTGAATGTGTTGAGATATTGAAAGAGGCTGATATTGTTGTAACTAATCCTCCATTTAGTTTGTTTAGAGAATATATAGCACAACTTGTTGAATATAACAAGAAGTTTATTATTCTTGGAAATAATAATGCAATTACGTATAAAGAGATTTTTCCATTAATAAAAGAAAATAGACTATGGTTAGGTTATAATTCAAATAAAACTATGGAGTTTAAAGTACCAGAAGGTTACAAATTTAGCAGAGAAGATGAAAATGGGAAATATGGTAAAGTTCCTGCCATTTCTTGATTTACAAATCTAGAAACTAAAAAGAGAAAAGAGGATTTGTTATTATATAAAAAGTATAATGCAAAGGATTATCCGAAATATGATAACTATGATGCTATTAATGTGGATAAAGTAAAGGATATTCCTATGGATTATTATGGAGTTCTTGGGGTACCTATAACGTTTTTGGATAGTTATAATCCTAATCAGTTTGAAATAATAAAATTTAGGAAAGGTGATGATGATAATGACTTATCTATTAATGGAAAGTGCCCTTATTTTAGAATTTTAATCAAACGAAAACAAAATAATGCAAATAACGCTTAAAGAAATATATATTAGAGACCTTGTTGATGGTTATGTAGATAATCAGGAAGAAGGAGTACTTGGATATGGAGGTAAACTTAATATTAGGCCTGCATATCAGCGAGAATTCATTTATAAAGAGAAACAACGTAATGCTGTTATCGAAACAGTTAGAAAGAATTTTCCACTAAATGTTATGTATTGGATTGATAATGAGGATGGTACGTATGAAGTTCTTGATGGACAACAGCGTACCATTTCTATTTGTCAATATGTAACAGGTGGATATTCAGTAAATTATCAATTTTTTCATAATCTTGAAGCCGATGAAAAAGAGCAAATATTAAATTATAAATTAATGATTTACTTTTGTTCTGGCACAGATCGAGAGAAGTTAGATTGGTTTAAAACAATTAATATCGCTGGAGAAAAATTAACAGATCAGGAGTTACGAAATGCTATTTATACTGGCCCTTGGTTAGAAAGCGCTAAAAAGTATTTTTCTAAAACTGGATGCCCAGTACATAGTATTGGTGATAAATATCTTAAAGGATCATCAATTCGACAGGAATATTTAGAAACAGTTATTAATTGGATTTCAAATGATACAGTTGAAGATTATATGTCAAAACATCAACATGATGCGGATGCTACCGATATGTGGATATATTTTCAAACGGTAATTATTTGGATACAATCTATATTCCCAGATTATAAAAAGGAAATGAAAGGATTGCCATGGGGTACACTATATAATGATTATAAGGATAATAAATATAATCCAGATGAATTAAAAAGTAAAATCGAAGTTTTAATGGCGGATGATGATGTTACTAAAAAATCTGGTGTATATGAATATTTATTATCAGGAGAAACCCATGAAAAGTGCTTAAACATTCGTGCATTTACAGATAGTCAAAAACGTACTGTTTATACTAAACAAAAAGGTATTTGCCCTATTTGTGGACAATATTTTGATATAAAAGACATGGAAGGTGATCATATTACGCCATGGCACGAAGGTGGCAAAAGCACCGTAGAAAATCTACAAATGTTATGTAAAAATTGTAACCGCACAAAAGGCGGAAAATAAAACAACAAACCCCTCTATGCTTAATTGCGTAGAGGGGTTTATTTTTTTATTGTGCTTGATTTATAAAATATCTTACATCGCTTAATGCACCGAATGAATTAACTGCTGCATCTAATACATTTTTATCTCCAGTCATTACACCAGAAAATTGTTTTCATAAATTGGACATTGTATTTACTGCAGGTGGGTTAAAATCACCAAACATACCAGCCATTGTAGCAAAGAAAGGTGCTTCACCAATAGCATTATATGTAGATTGTTCAATAAAATGTGTAATAGTATTAACATCACGATCTTCGTTATTCATTCACGCTGATAATAGCCACATAAATATATACGCTAATCCCATATCTGTAATAAAAAGACGTAAATTTGCTTTTTTAGTAGGATGGTTGTATAAATTTTGCAATTCTTTATAATCTAATTTAGAAATAGCTTTCGTATAATCTAGCATAGATCATAAAATACCTTCCATAAATCGACCTTCTCATTCCTTATATGGTTCCGCGTACTCACCATTTTTAACATCCGATTCTAATCCAATACGCACTTTTGTTTCTCCTGTAACCGGATCTATTGTGTAAATACGCATTTTCATATTTCCATTAGAATCATACTGAATTTTATATGCGCCCTGATTATATGTACCGGGTTTCAAAATTCATGTTTCTAATTTTGCAGATAAGAATGTTTTGAAATGTAACATAAATGCACCTAAAAATTGATGTTTTGCTAACATTTGTTGATCTTTATCATAGTGACCAAAAGCCATATCTGCAAATGATTTAATACTAGCCGATTCTTGAGTTGTATAAGCACGTGGTAATGCATCTCCTTCTATTAAATTAAATCCTTCACGATTAAATTGTTCACGCATTGTAGTATATAATGCATGCTGTTGTTTATATTCTTTAGAATCTTTATTTGCGTTCGGATCGTTTAATAAATTAAAACGTTTGTCTTTTTTAAATTCGTATACTAAACGATTATTTTTAACAGAATGAGCTTCCCAACATCCATCTTCCATCATAATTGCAATTAAAATTCCCATACGATGATAAATATCTGGAATTTTATTGAAAATAAACATTTGATCAGAACCGAAATTTAATGCACCAACTTGTGACATACTCAATCGTTCTTGAATTTGTAGAATATCAGCATTGGCCATACCATACGTAATATTCATTAAATCTAATAATGTTACATCGTTTGGATTATGTAATGAATCTTTAAAAATAAAAGATCACGCTTTTGCTAAATTTCGTTTCTTTAAACGATCTTCACCATACACATCTGCCATACTACGTGTTATATGTATTCAAATACCTTGCAATAATTCACGCATTCCCGAACGATAGTTAAACGCCAATGCCGTAGTTGTAGAAATATCGCGAAAAACAGATAACATTTTATATACACGATTAAGATCTTCATGCATAATTGGCTGTTGATATATATTTAATTTAATATAATCATCAATGTATTTAACAGTATTTTCAGGAATTACTCCAAACATTTCATGCTGGTATTTAAGTACTACTTTTACAGCTAAAATTCTTGGTAACATTTCACCCATTACTTGTTCTGTGACATATGTAGATATAACATTACGTAATAAATTTTCTAGGTGCGTTTCCATTTTATTTGGTCCATGATCTACCAACATTTTATGACGTGTGTTAGCATCAATACGAAAACGATTATGTATTACGCCAGCACGTTGATGTGCTTGTAATGATGTAACTTCATCACTAAATAAACGAAGCACATTTAATTCTTCTTCTAATTTAGCTTTTGCTACAGTAGTAACAGATTGGTTGTATAGTAGTGTTTGAGTAGAACCCATCATTAATGGAACTTCGTAATAAGTGCCATCTAATTTAGCACGTTCAATACGATTTATATCGCCATTATATTTAAATGTATTTACAATATCTAAAAACATTGTAATAAATGCAGCCTCTTCTTTAGATAGTGAAGAATCGTCAGGACGTTTTAAAATAAAAGATTGTGTATAACGATCTCCATTTTCTGCAGGTACAAATAAATTTGTAAATAGCGATACTTCACCACCTTTTATTTGACTTCTATTTTTAGATTTATAAAAAGCATCTATGACTTTTCGCAATCTAGGTTCGTATTCTAGAATTTTTTCTGCAATACGTTGATTTGCGACAGATTTAATTTGTGCTACTGTTTGAATATTTTTAGATGGTGATAATCCAGGACTCGTTAGCATAGAACCTGCACTAATCATACCTTTTGCATCTAATCATGGTGCAACATCGGGCTCCACATGAATTGTATAACCATTTAGTTTATTTAGTGCCCTTAATAAAATCATATATGAGTATTGTACCGGATCATCAAAATCAAATTTATCCATTTCAATAGATTTATTTAATCGATCAGAAGCACTATTAGGTAAATGTTTAATTAATTCAATTTTTTCTAATAACCAGCTTGTTCCTTGTACAATATCATTTGGATCAAATGTCAATTGTCATAGACCAATATTACTTACTAAATGTTCTCCACATAATTCTTGTACTGTAGCTATAGTTGATTGTAATGTAGATGAAAAATGTTTTTCTTCTAGTTTAATAGGAATTTTATGTATATCACACAGTTCTCTAAAATTATATAAAAGTGTTTCAGAATAATTTTCAACACTTGTTTGATGCCATATGTTACATGAAGTAATACGATTAATTCTATAGTTATCGATTAGATCAATATTACTATTTAAAAAATTCATAACTTTTATACAATCAATATTACCATTAGTTGCTTTTAAATATTTATGTTCATCAACATTATAATTTTTCTTAGTAGCTCCTAAAATAGTATTACCCAATCCTAAATTTACAACGGCGTGTGTTGGATTTTGTGATAATGTCACAATTTCTATTAAACCATTTTTTTCAAAAATAAAAAGTCCTGCTGCAATATATGATGGATTATTTTGTAATGTCCATCCATTGTTAATATACTTGAAAAATACACGTCTAACATATGAAGATTTTTTTTCATCTGTATATAAATCTTCAAATTTACTACGTCCTTCATTAATATCTATTAATGATTGAGCCAAACTAGTTAATTCATTGGCACGATTATCATTTTCGTAAGTAATTAATGCTTGTAATGCTGAAGTAATTTCTTCTTCTGTATTACAATACGTATGCACACCTCTACCATAATCATGTACTTGGTATTTACCTTTTACATAACGTGAATCTGTTTGTAAAATAGGCTCCACAATTTTATCATTACGACGTAAATTATCAATCATTAAATCACGACGTTGTACCTGTAATTCCATTTCATAATTTGGAAACATTTTGGTCATTGGTTCCTGTATAGATGATACCAAATCAACATTATCAACAAATGTTGTTAATGGTAATATTCTACCAATTTTAGCAGAAATAGATACACCGTAAGGTGAATTATTTCAACCAATAATGTTAAAATTATTACCATTAGTTGGAATAAAAGCTCTAGATAATCCATTAATGATAGAATCTTGCTCGCCAGTACGTGATACTTCTAATTTAATTGGAATAATACCAGTAGTACCAACTTTAATACCATGTTGTCTAAGTATTTGTGCATAAATAGCTAATTGATATTTGGCAGCTAATTTTTTAGTAGAATGTCAATATTCACCTAAACGAGTATTACGTACTTCAGTTCACAATCCAACATCTTTGGTAGATGTTTTAATATCATAAATATGCGCAGTACCACTTTCATCAATAATCAATAAGTCAATACGTCCATTAATCGATGTTAAATTAGATCCATCAGATAGTTGTACTTTAGTATAAGCATCATTAATATTTTTAGAAACAATTGGAACTTCTACCATAAATTTAGCATTTTCTCCATGTTTATTTCTAAGTGTATTAATTAAATCCGTAAATTGCTTACGCATAACGAGTTCCACTGTTTCAGGCATTTCTACGCGTTGAAAATCGGTATTATTAATCATAGATTCAAATAACGCATGTACTTCTGTACCATAGTCAGCTTGTGTAACCCACGACGCTTCGGTATTGGCAATTAATTCAGAAGATCAACCTTCAGCACGTTTATTTTGCCTTCACGATTCTTTATCAAATTCAGTAACTAATGTTTTTTTAATGCCATTAGCAATATCTTCATTTGATTCAATTGTTGGATCCGAAATAGTTGTAATAAAAGATGTTGTACCAATAGATCCTTTTAAATCAACTGTATATTCCTCATCACCATCTTCATTTATTATCATTTTTACATCATTTCGTGAAGGTACTGATTGCGAGATTTCAGAAATCTTTTGTACAATATCTTCTTGAGAAAATGTATGTAATGATGCATCTATTTTATCAATTACGTACTCATCAATGTGAGCAGCCATGAAGTTATCCAACTCCTGTGAGGAGTTGAATAACATTTCTTGGCCATTAATTTTAATAGTATATGTACATTTACTCATTTAACAATCTTCTTTTACAAATACTTCGTTTTTCTTAGTAGCGATCTTCTGTGATAATTTATAATTATCAATAAAAGTATCATCTAATGTTGGTAATATATCATTATTTATCAAATTATAAAAATCTGATGGTAATAATGCAATTGCTTCTTTTGCAATATTCATTGCGTCTTCATTTATGTTATTTGAATTATAATAATCACCAATAATAGTAGCTAATACTTCTTCATCTAAATCCGAACCTTTTTTGTTAGAATATTCTTTACGGGATTTAATTAATTGGTAGTAATCTGTAGTATGTAATTTTTCTAACAATGCGTAATATTCATTTGGATTTGTATTTTTAGCATACGCCAAATAAATATGTGCAAATTCATGAATTACTGTATCATCACTAGCTCTATCTACATTAATATACATTTCACCATTTCTAACAAAACCTTTTGCATTACGAATATCTGGAGTTTCATGTATTAAATCTGCATCTGTAACAATGTGTAAACCATTAATCATAGATTCAGATTGTTGAATAAATGAAATTAGTTTTGATTTAATTGGGATGTTAATAGCATAAACTGTATTTGATGTTGTAGTAGTATTTGAAATATTTTCAAATCTCAGATCTTCCTCTTCAACAACAGTTGAATTAAATCCAATTGTTTCTGCTGTTGTTTCAGCAACAGTATCTACAAATTTATATATATCACCATGATGTTTAACAAATTTATTATATAAAATAGTAACATCTTGATTATCAATTCAATCATTAAAGTCCCAAAGTAATAACGTATGTTCTGAATCGGTAACTAAAAAATCTTCAAATAATCGTGTCAATGAATTTGGACCAAATTTATCATCATTAACAATTAAATTATATAAATAGAAAAGATCTACTAAATTCATATTAATATCATTAATACGAACTTCCTTAAGTTTATTAAATTCAGTTAATATTTCCTCATAAGCAGTTCTTGTTTTTTGAGTATTATCAATTTGAATCATATTTAAAGGAAGTTTATAGAAAGCTCTTCCATTTTTCAAACCAAATGTTAATTGTTGAATAAATTTATTATCATTTAGTTCCTGTTTCAATTTAGGTATAGCAAATTGTTCTATATAATTGCGCAATTTTTCAATATCCGTAAAATCTTCCACAACAAAATTATCTTCGGCTACATAATTTAATACTCCAGCTGGAATACGTACAGATATTTGTTTATCTATAATTCATGTATTAATTAAAAATTTAGAAATATCATTATTTAGTTGTTGCTTTTTATCGGTTGATAATTTTTTAACATCTAAATTATCATAAATTTTTCCAATTAACGCATTTCGTTTAGATAAACGATCCAAAATTGTACGATTTGTAGCAATAGTATTGAACATTGCTGCAAAATGTGGTACTTCAGAAATAACTTTTAAAATATTAAAATGTTCTTTTACAGAATCATATTCAATAATTTTATTATTACGATATTCTGGATTATTGATAAATTCAATTAAACTAAAAGTATTATTTAACTTTTTCTGCACATATTCTTCAATAGACATTATATAAGAAAGAAAATCATTAATATTAGTAGGCAAACCCTGATTAATTTTTAACATTCTTCCTAAAATACGAATTTCTTCTGTGCCTAAAATAAAAGATTTTAATTTATTGTATTTGGCAATTAAATTCTCATTATTTTGTTCTGTTGCATGTTTGATTTGATTATCAATAAATGATATTTTATTAAAATTATGCACATTACCAAAAATACTAGTATCTCATTTAGCTAACACATTTACAATATCTGGATCTAACATAAATTCACCAATAGAATCAAAAGATTCTCCTAGCATACAACCCAAACAATAAATATCAACCCAATTGGTATCGGCATTTATCTTCTTGAGTATCAATTCCTTAGCGTTGTCAGTTGCACTGTTCAAAAGCGCTCCAAGGATCATAGATTGATCCTCGATTAAATCTTCATTATATTTTAATGTCAATAAAGCTTGTTGTAAATCTTTTTGATCCTCTGGAAATACCATATTTTCAAATTCCGCAAACATCTCTAAATTTACATTCGCTAATGTCGCTAATTGACCATTTCTAGTAAATGTATATTTACTTAGCATGTTTCTAGCTTCATTATATTGACTAGATAATATTAAATTGTAAATTTCTCTAAATTTAGTATTATATAAATTAGATAACGCAAAGAAACTTTTAATTGCAGTAGCCACATTACCAATAACATTTTTACCTACCATGTTCTCAATTTGCATTCTATACTTACTAGATGGATCCCATCCATTCATATAGCGTGCTGCCAATCCCATACTAGATTTTTCAGCTAATGCTTTTACTTGATCGACAGTAACAGGCTGTGTTAAGTTAATTTGATTTTTTGGATTTAAGATAACTTGGTGTATTTTACTAACAATTCTGTTTTTTAACGCCATTTCTTTCATATAGTATGGACTACTTTCTTTTGGTTCAGTGATAATATATCCATTATCACTTACAGAATAACCCATAACATATTGCTTATCAATATCGAGGTCACTACCTTCCAGCCACATAATATTAACTGGAACATAAATTTCATTTGTTTCGCTGTCAGTAAATACAACAGCTTCCATTGCGGAAAAAGACTGCATTGATTGGCATGGAATACGAGTACCAATAAAAGTTAAACTCTTTTCAAATGCTTCGTATTTAGCCTGTGCTAATTTATCTATCTTTTTATTTAGTTTATTAAATTGATTGGAATTTAATTGTTGCATTAATGTATCAATATCGTATTCTGCGATATTACGACCATTAATCATTATTAAATCAGAATCATCCGAACCATACTCTTCACGTACAATAACCGCACGATTGTTTGATTCATAATTACGTTCAACATGAACAAAATGTCCATTACGTAATTCGCGAAAACGATCAATACTGTCAACCACAACTAAATCATACTCAGTATCATTTTCTACAAAAGTATAGAATTGTTTACCGTCAGTAGAATAAAGATCTTTTCCATCTAAATAGATACGTCCTTCAATATTTTGATAATTATCATTAGCTAATACTGGTAAATCTGTTTTACCTAATTTAACATATAATTTTTTACCAGTACCGTTATATAGAACTCAATCGTAAGCATTTTTATTTTGTACAGGGTTATTATAGTAACCCATAATACGATTTTTGAAAAAGTCAGAACCCTGTTCACGTATTTTACCAATAGAATCTCCAGGTAATAATCCTAGCTGTTTTGCATATAATTTACCAATAGCAATCTGCGCTGCATGAACTTGTACATTAGTAGGTTGAATATTTACACCATTTCAATTAATAGGTTTACCTTCAGATAAATTATGTAACAATAATTGTTGTTTTCTAGTTAATTGTGTTTTTATCGTACCAAGTATTGTTGGCGTAATTTCTGTATAAGATTTTAAATATTCTTGTAAATTAGCTAATAATGTTGGATCTGTTTCAGAAATAATACCATGTTTTTCATAACGTTTTTTAATGCTATTATTGACAATATTGATGAATTCATCGGTTGAGATCTTTTTATTCTTAATCGATTTTATTAATTCGTCATTATTAAAAACATAATACAATAACTTTTGAGAAGTACTGTTAAACACACTATCTGTATATTGTATACCAGCATCATCTATTCAACTAAATGTAGTATTAGCACCTTTTAGATTTTTTGGGCGAATTGTCCACTTTAAATAAGTGACATCGTTTGGCATATTGTTACGGTAATATTCGTATTTTTCAAACGTGTCTATTTTAATAATTTCATCTCCTTCAAATGAAGAAATTACAATTGTGTCTTCAAAATCAATAGAAAGAGGATCTGAAATTACTTCTAAAAATGGATTCATAATATCGTTTGCGTCATCTAAATAAACTTTAGATAAACAATCATCAATAGTAATACCTAATCCAGATAAATTATTTTCAGCCAATTTGTGTTGTACAATATTAAACAATTCATCAGAACGATATCGCTTTCCATCAATTTCATGATAAACCATTATATTATGAGAAGGATTCAATACCGCAGATACACCAGCATAATGACGACGAATGGCTTTTTTAATAATATTTGTAGTTACTGTAGAATTAAAAATGCCATTAATAGAAGAAGAACTAAAAGGAATATGATATTGTATCTTATTGTCCTTCATACTATTTGTCGCTAATGTAATAAATGATTGTGCTAAACCTAAGGTATCTTTAGTACCAGATTGAAATGCTTGAATAACAGCTTTACCAAATATTTGATATAATAAATCTTGATCTGTAGAATTGATAGCAGATTGTATTTCAGATAATGATTCTGCACAGAATTGTCCAAGTTCTTTATAAATTGATATTGCTATATCATGTGTATAACCATTTTGTTCCAACGCACTAATCATTTGACTAGCTTCTGTAACATCAGATTCATCAAGATCATGTTCGGCATTCATTTGTAATCCACCAAATTTAGAAGACATTTTAGTAAATATTAATTCCGAATCATCAATTCAAGCAGAATTACTATTTACATTTGATGCACCTACTTTTATTGCAGATTTATTTACCAATCAACCGATCATTTTATCTTTAAGATTATTATCACAAATAATATTATTTACATAATCTTGATTGTGTTCAGATCATTGTAAATTATTTGTAGCATCATGTATTTTGCATGCATAGGCACCTCCAAATAATTGATCTAAATTGTAAATTGTATTGATAACTAAATCAAATTTTTGCTGGAAAGCTTCGCCCGCGGCACGCCCAGATTTATTTACTGAAATTAATGTTCTAGTAGCATTACCGTCAGCATCAATAGAAATATGTTTTATTTGATAATACGATCCAGTATTTTCATCAAAATAATATAAATCATCAAAATCTTGTTCATACGCAAATGTATTAAATGATATATTATGCATTTTTTTGAAAATATTTTCTAGTCGTATATCACCCTTTTGTCTACGAAGTGCATTAGTAATTTCATACTCAGCCCATTTTAATAATTTTGGTGTTCCATATTGAGCGTTAATATCAGAATAAATGGTTTTGTTATGTGATAGTATTGCAGCATCCATTAATGACACATATTGCATACGTGATAAATAAGGACTAGTATATCCAGATCCATCCATTGAATCATTTTCGCTGCTTTGACCAATAATATTATAAACATTAGCTCTAAAATCATTAATTACAGCCATATTTATTTCTTCTGGTACACCATATTTTTCACCTTGTGCATAACCATGATATGTAGCACCATAAATTACCATACGTTTTACTTGTGCAATCCATCTTGATGCTACCGCATAATCAATTAGTTCTTCCGATATTGCAGCGTTTTTTTGTTCAGGTGTTAGTTTATTAAATTCTTTTCCTAAACGATTGCGAATAGCTTGTTCTGCTTCTTTTTTGCCAAGTTTATTTTTATTTGGGTGGGAATATACTTCACCTACCATCATTTTATTATACTCATTACTTAAAAATGAATCTGTAATAAAATAGGCAAATAAAATATTATCAACCGAATGTGTTATTCCACGATCTAACGCTAATGTTGTTCTAACTCCATCTAAGTTATTCTTAAATTGAGCAAAACGTTTATTAACAAATTTATTGAAATTTTCTTCAGAACTAAAAGAATTATATAAATATTCTAATGTTTCATTAAATCTGCCGTTAGACATATGAATTTCTTCTATAAATTCAATTCCACTTTTTCTAAATTTAGATTTAATATTTGCTTTATTTATAACAATAAATCCTTTTAATTCTTCAATAGTTTGCAAATTAATACCAAATACTTTATTGTAATCATTAATTATATTTTGTATTTGAGTATTTAATTGTTGTTGGTTAGATTTATATCAAACATCTAAAATTGGTTTTAAATGACGTTCTTTACCAGTAATAATATAATCTGTTAATGCTTTCTTAAAATTAATACGTTGACCATCAAAAATTCAATCTTGATTGAGATCAAACTGCATGATAAAATGTCGATTTTTATCAGAATAAACATGTGCTTGTAATCCAATAATACCAGATAATGAAGCTCCTTCATCAGTATTACTTTGTTTTTCAATTAAGTTACGATAAAAATCATCAGCTATTGCCAAATACATTACATCATTTGCATTTAACGCTGTTGCATCTTTAATGCTTCCATTAATATTTACCTTAGAACGAATAATTGGTGCTTTTATATTTTGTATATTTTGGAAAATGATATTACTATTATAAATAGATGCAATATTATCACGAGATATCTGTTCAGAGATTCTATTAAACATTTTCTTATGATTATACGCTAAACATTGCATTTGATACAGTGGCAAATTATTACCATTAGCATCTTTAATTACACTAGTAATATCCGAACCATTAATAGTACTTAAAACACGTGCTAAATCACGTTTTCCACCAAATGGTAATGGCCATCCAACCAAACCTTTATTTGAATTTGTAATAGCATTACTTAAAATATAACTAATAACAGGCATATACAACGATGTAATAGTTTTTTTCGGAGAAGTATAAATTTCATCAACTATTTGCTGTATATTATCTGGTAATAACATTAATGCAACATCATATATTAATTGATCAATATTATCAATTTCTCCATTAGTTATAATATTATCTCCTTTAATAGAAACAATAGTAGTTTTCTTTGTTTCAGGATCTGTAATATATATATTATATTGATCGCGTACAATATTTCATTTATTTACAATTTGTTGTAAACCAGATACATTAGCTTTCCAGTATTCAATCGCACCATTTGCAACATTCTGCAATTCAGTAGCCTGGATATTAACTGGACGTGCCGTTAAATTTCGATGTACTACTTTATTGCCAGTTAACATTCTATTATCATCAATTTGTTGAGATGCTTCATATTCATAATAACTAGATAGTACAGTATTGTGTATTAAATGCGTAAACATTCGTTGCACATCTGGATCCATATTATTACTATAAATATAATTTAAAATACCTAACAATTTTCCAGTTTCGTATGTACGATATTCACGTGATTTTCTAGTATCTGCAATATAAACCTTGATGATTTTATTCATATCACAAGCGGCTTCTTTGTTTCATTCTGTAATTATTTCTGGATTTGTGCTATTTTCTGCCCACAATTTAACTTTCATCATTACAGAATTAAAACCAGGTAATGAAATAGATGTATTAGGTCGATTATATTCAGGAAGATAATCTAATAATATTTTAACTAATTTACCTACAGATTCTTCTTGCCCAGCATGTTCATTATTTGAAAAACCAGTATAATGATTTACTTGTGGTCCAACATAAATATATCTAAAAGGGCTAAAAAAATCTTTATATGCAGTATTTACTTTAATTCACGGAGTTTCTTTTTCTAGCAATTCATCAAAATTTCTTAATGTGACATACGCATCATATGCTACATAGTACGCGTCATTTAAATCCGCATTTAACATTTTAGATTTAAATTCTTGTATTATGGCCTCATAATCATTTTCAGATGTACCTAAAAAGTTTTTAATTGTTGCTAGTAATTCCTGTTTATAATTTAATAACTTAGCATTCAATATAGTTGATTCTCCACACACATCATTCGCACTAATAAATGTTTGTGTGTGCATATCATAAATAGAACTTTCCACAATTCTATTTCTAAATGACAATTTCATTTTGTCATATCGACTACTAGTGGTATAAAACTTTTGCGTAGTTTCTCCCACTGTTTCAACTTTTCCTGTTCTACTACTGTAAGGTATAGTTTCTACTACTGGAATTACAGTGGAGGAATTACTTCCCCCACTATAAAACACATTATAAATTTCTTCTGGATTTATAAAATGATCCTCTACATATTTTCGGAAACTAGCATCATCCAATGTATTCTGCAAACGTTTTAACATTGGATAATATATTCCATTATATCTACATACACTCATTGTTTTCAATTTTAGCTATTAAATAATCATCTATCAATTTAGATAATACAGGATCCATATTCATTAAAGTTTCAATATTTTCAGAAACAACATCGTAAGATTTATCATGTAATACTGCTTGTAAATATTCATCTATAATCATAGATGTTGGTTTATTACTAACGTATTCTACTAAGTTAGAATATTCTTGAGCAGATTTAAATTCACGTATTGAATATGTCCCATTTTTCTCTTCTATCACATAATTTTCAATTGTTCCATTATGCAAAGATACAAAAAACGGTTTAAATTTACTATCAATTGATGAATAAAAAGTTATTTGTTCTGTATTTATTTCACGATTAAATCAATTAATAATAAAATTA
>JAZOLP010000206.1:0-7528 GCA_045653225.1 Bacilli bacterium | reverse complement strand
CCTTGTATGCACAAGGTATTTTTTATTCTTTTACTACTCTATCAATATTGCTTCTAATAATATATGCAACATTATCTATATCATCAATTACACCAATTTTAAATTTACTATCTTTCGTTGTGATTTCAATATGACCATATTCATAAGTATGATATCTTGAACGTGAATGTTTTTGTTTAACATATAACATATCTTTAAACGCGATAAATTCATTATTTTTATAATTTAAATAAATTCCTTCCTCATCATAATATACCATTTCATAAGGATTTTTAATATTGGAAAAAGCAAGATACCCACAAAATACAGAAACTACAATAAAAATTAAACTAAATAATGGCATTATAGGAAATCTCTGTCCCATAAATAACCAACCAATACCAACTATTGCACATACAATCATGCCGATTATTTCACCAACAACAAATCCAGTTGGTGCTTTTGTTGCAAGAATTTTTCTATCCATATTTTATTCTCTCCTTTTTTTAAATATTATATTAAATTTAAAAGAAAATGTCAATATTGAAAATAAAAAAAGCCACATTTTCATGTGACTTCTTAAATTCTTTTTGGAGCGGGTAACCGGAATCGAACCGGCATCTTCGCCATGGCAAGGCGGTATAATAGCCTTTATACTATACCCGCATCATTAAAAGCAATATTAGTATATCAAATAATTGATACATTATCAAGAATATTGCTTTTATTTTTAATTTTTTTATTCTTCTGATACTTCCCAGTTTACATTATGATAAACGTCTTGTACATCATCTAAGTCTTCAAGCATTGCTAATAAACGTTCGAATTGATCAATTTCCTTTTCATCTGTTAAATCAACCATATTGTCTGTTTCCCAGCTAATCTTATCAACTAAGAATTCAATACCATCACCTAAATCAGCAAGAGCTTGTCTAATTTTTGCGTATTCTGAATAATCAGCTTCAACTGTTACTAATTCATCACCAGTTTCTTCATCTGTTTCAGTGTATGTATTTTGAACATCACAATCAGCATCTAATAATGCCATAACTGCATCTTCTTCACTTAAACCTTTGAATACAAATACTGCTAAATGTTTGAATTGGTAAGTTACACTTCCGCTTGATGCAATTTTACCACCAGTTTTTTGGAATGCTACTTTCACATCAGTTTGTGTACGGTTATGGTTGTCTGTTAAACATTCAACAACTACTTGTGAATTACCAGGTCCGAAACCTTCAAGTAATAATTCTGCATAAGATGTTTGGTCTGCACCTTTTGCTTTATCGATAGCACGTTTGATAACGTCTGCTGTTACTTGTTCTCTTTTTGCTCTTTCAACTGTTCTTTTTAATGTTTGATTTAAATCTGGATCAGGAACACCTGCTTTTGCTGCCATATAAATTAGGCGACTCCATTTACTGTTTAGTTTAGCTTTTGCTGCAGCTGTTTTTGCCATTGATGCTGCACGTACTTCATGTGCTCTACCCATAATAAATTCTCCTTTATAAATTTTTACCTTATCTATTATACCACTTTTTATATATCATTAAAAGTAAGTAGCACTATTATCTTTATTTTTTATTTTGATTCTAGCACTTTTTGAATAATTTTCTTGAATTTTTTTAATTCAGATAGATATGCTTCACCAATTTTTGTAGTTAAATTATTAATTGGATTTGCAATATCAATAATCATATATGGTTGTTTTGGTATATTTATTTTTTCAACTTGTAGGTTAAGATAAGTTTGATTATCTTGATCAATTTTGATACCTTTTGTAAAATCATCAATTGCATGAATAAATTCTTTTAAATATGCTTCATAAGTATGTTTAGTAAAGTTTTCAGATAATCCATAATATAAAAGTAATTCAATTACATAATTTGAGATTTGATCAATATTATTTTGGTCTTTATAATATGTAAGCAATAAAATAGTGTTTTTAAATAAATTGAATTCGCTTCCTGCAAGATTGACAAACGCCCATCTAATTTCATCATTTTTTATAACATTAGTTGTTTGATAATTTAAAACTTCTTTAAATCTAATTAAAATATTTACATTATAATCGTTTAATAATACATCAATACTATTTGTTTGATTATTAATACTTATTTGATTAATTTTGTCAAGTTTATATTCAAAAACAAAGAAATTCCAAAGAGCATTAATAGCAGCTTGATTCATAAGAGGATACGAATTAATTAAAGGTGTTTCTAATATTAACATTAGTTCAATATTTTTAGAACCATGGTATAGTGTATTTGTATATAAATTACCTGCTTTTTTAAGTTCTACAATTTTTAAATAAGTTAAACTTTCTTTTAGTTTATTTTCTAAGTTACTGATAAATAAATTAATTTCTTCTTTATCGTTTTTAGTTAATTCTAAATCAGTAACAACTTTTCTAAAATCTTTTTCTGTCAAAGTATAACTCCTTTCTTAAATATCATAATGATATTCTTTTTGTTTAACAAAATAACATAAATAATCAAAACCTGATTCTTTAATTATTTGAATATATTTATCAAAATTTTCTAAATAACGATTTGCTTGATGTGCATCTGTAGAAAGTGTAAGTTTAGTGCCTCCAAGCTCTTTATAAAATTTTAAGAATTCTCTTAAATGTTCATCTGTTAAAGCGTTTTGTACTTTAATATTAATTTCTAATGCTTTTTCCTTTTTTATTAATAATTCTAATATTTGTTTTATAAATTGCATATCATCTAGAAATTTATAGTTGGGATCTATTCTATATACAGTTTTATAACAATAATCTAAATGACTTAAAACATTAAATTTATCAATTAGCGTTATAGCATCTAAAATATTTTGATAATATAATTTGATTGTTTCTTTTACTCCAAGAATTTTAAAATTATCTGCAAAGTAATATTCAATTTCTCCACTATCATGGACACTTAAATTAATTATATCATAATCGTATTTTTCTAATTGTTCTTTTATTTGATTTAAATAGTCTTTTCTAAATCCCATTTCAATACCAAGAAGAGGAATTGGTCCATCAAGTTTATTAAGTTCATTTAACTCGTTTATTAACTTATCAAAATCACATAACCAATCATACCCTGACATACTTGGCATATAATCAATATGTTCTGTTGTAACAAAATATTTACAGCCTTTATTTTTTGCTACATTATAATGATTTATTAATAATTCAGAAGAATCCTCTGAATAATTGCTATGTACATGTTGATCATGTAATGTCATTTTATCACTTTCCTTATATATATAGTATATCAAATAAATAAGGATTTTACACGAAAAAAGACTTGTAGTAATTTACAAGTCTTATTTATTTCTAGCATCATATTTCTTTCTTTCAACAGTGTCTAAAATTACTTTTCTAAGTCTTATATGATGAGGGGTAATCTCTACTAATTCATCATCATCAATAAATTCTAAGTAATTTTCTAGTGATAATTGTCTTGGTGCTTTTAATACAACTGTTGAATCTTTTGTTGAACTTCTTTGATTTGTCATTTGTTTTGCTCGTGTAATATTTACAGCAAGATCTTCTTCTCTGTTACAGATTCCAATGATCATACCTTCATACACTTCTTCACCTGGAGCAATGAATAATTCTCCACGATCTTCTATTTGTCCACATGCATAAGCAGTAGCAGAACCAGAATTAATCGATACTAACACATGTTGTTTACGACCGTTATATGTATCAGGAGTTACTTCTTTATATTCACTAAATACATGATTCATAATACCATAACCATGTGTTGCAGTTAAAAATTCAGTAGAAAAACCTATTAAACCTTTTGATGGAACTGAATACGTTAGTCTTGTTTGAGAATCTTTTGAGTCCATTGAAATTAATATTCCACGTCGTGTACCAAGCATTTCTATTGCTGGTCCAACATATTCATCAGGAACATCTATTACAACATCTTCATATGGTTCATATATAACTCCATCAATTTCTTTAAGAATAACTTTTGGTCTTGAAACTTGGAATTCATAACCTTCTCTTCTTAAATTTTCTATTAAAATAGATAAATGAAGTTCTCCACGACCAGACACTACCCACTCTTCTTTATTTTCAACACGTTCTACTTTTAATGATACATCACTTTGAGTTTCTTTGTATAATCTTTCTTCTATTTTTCTAGCTGTAAGAATTTTACCATCTCGTCCTACAAATGGTGAAGTATTTGTCCCAAAGTTCATTTGTACAGTAGGTTCAGATACATGTATTAAAGGTAGTGGATCAATTTGATTTTGATCACAAACAGTTTCACCTACATATATATCTGGAAGACCAGCAATACCAATAATATCTCCAGCATATGCTATTTCAACTTCATTTCTTTTAATACCTTCAAAGTTAAATAATTTTTGAACTCTAAAATTAGTAACACTGCCATCAATTCTAACACAAGAAACCATTTGATTAAGAGAAATTTTCCCACGTTTAACTCTACCGATACCAATTCTTCCTACATAATCATTATAATCAAGTAATGCTGGTTGAAATTGTAATGATGATTCAATATCATTTTCTGGATCTGGAATTTCTTGTAATACTAAATCTAAAAGTGCTTCCATTCCTTCTTCTTGTGCTTCTGGATCTTCTGATAAACTAGATGTGAAGTTTACTGCGGATGTATATGCTACTTTAAATTCTAATTGATCATCATCAGCTCCAAGGTCAATAAATAAGTCTAAAACTTGATCAATAACTACCGCAGGACGTGCAGATGGTTTATCAATTTTATTTATTACAACTACTACTTTGTGATGATGTTCTAAAGCCTTTTTTAGAACAAATCTAGTTTGAGGCATTGTACCTTCATATGCATCTACTACTAATAATACTCCATCAACCATTCCCATGATTCTTTCTACTTCTCCAGAGAAATCAGCATGGCCAGGTGTATCTAAAATATTAATTTTATAATTTTTATAAAAAACACCAGTTGGTTTAGAAAGGATTGTTATACCTCTTTCTCTTTCTAAATCATTTGAATCCATTACACAAACTTCAACTTGTTCGTTATCTCTAAATGTTTCAGTTGTTTTTAGTAACGCATCAACTAGTGATGTTTTGCCATGGTCAACGTGTGCTATAATAGCTATATTTTTAATTTTCATATATGTTCTCTTTTCTTTTACAAAATACTAATATATTATACTCTAATTTTAATTATTATTCTTCAAACAAACTTTCTAAAACGATTACATTTTTCTTGTAAGTATCTAGTTTTACTTTTAATCCCACTGGCAAATTAACAAAAGGTTTACTATGTCCTGATTGGAAATTCGTTACAACAGGAATATTTAAAGGTTTAAAATAATGAACCAATAACTCCTCAACTGTTTGATTTGATTTAGATTCACAACCTGTAAAGTATCCACAAATAATACCTTTAAGTTTATTTAAATTTCCACTTAACAAAAGTGAAGATAACATTCTATCAACAGCATAAGGTGCTTCATTAACTTCTTCAATAAATAAAATTTTATTATCTAAATTAATTTCATAAGGTGTTCCCATTAAGGCGTAAATTAAGCTTAAATTTCCACCTACTACTACTCCTTCGCATATTCCTTCATTTATTACACAAAGTTCTTTTGTTGGATTTTCAAGTGGTTCACTAAATCCACTTTTTAACATGTTAAAGAAATGATTAAATGTAAATTCATCATATGAACTCATACATACGCCCATTTCTCCATGAACACTAGGCATATTACTAAATTGATATAGTGTATTTAATAAAACTGTCACATCTGAAAAGCCAACTAGAAGTTTTGGATATTTTTTTAGTTCTTCAAAATTAATATATGGTAACATTCTTTGAGCACCATAACCACCCTTGTAACAAAGAATAGCATCTACAGTATCATCTTGAAACATTTCCATTAAATCTTGGGCACGAAGAGTATCGCTACCTGCAAGATAACCTTCTACAGCAAATACAGATTTGCCTAATTTATAATTATATCCATTCTCTTTTAATAAGTTACAAAAATTATTTACTTCTTCTATTGATGCGGGATGTCCAGAAGGGCAAATGATACCTAAAACTGAACCTTGTACGATTTTTCTTACTTTATTCATATATATTACTTTTCAAATTTTTTTGTTAAATATTCAAACACATCATTTTGAAGATATGAAATATTTCTATCAGGAATTTGTTTATAATTAGAACCACCACACATAAAGATATAACCATTTTCACGATTATAGAACATAAAACTCTTTAACCCATAAGCTGTACCAAAATGTCCATACATTGGTTCTTTTGTATAAAATGGTAAATGGCAAAGTTGTAATCCTTTTCCTTTATATTGACGATCATAAATAAATTTATCATAATGTAATTTTTCCATTTCAAGAATTGTTTCTTCTTTAAAATATCTAACTCCATTATATGAACCTTTATTCATCATCATAATCATGATTTTAGAAAGATCTTTAGCACTTATAAATAAACCACCAGCTGGTCCTCTAAAGTTATCACCAATTGGATACTTAGGGAACATGATTTTTAAGAATTGATCCTTAGTTCTAAGTTTCTTATAACCATTATCGTTATAATCATATAAAGAGGCAACTTTATCTAATTTTTTTACTTGTTCTACTCTAAAACCACCATCAATTTCAAGTGGATCTAATAACACTTCTTTTATGTAATCAGTAAATAACTTACCACTAACTTTTTCAATAATACAAGCTAAAATGCCACATCCAAAATTTGAATACAGCCATTTATCACCTGGTTCAGCATCTAAGAATGTTTTTGGATTATAGTATTCATAATCTGGATTAGTTAAAATTTCTTTAAGTGGAACATACACACTTGGACCATTTACTGCGTCGTATCCTCTGTTAGGATCATCAAATCCATCAGTAATAGAAGAAGATTGAGTCATAATTTGTTCAAGTGTTATTTTCTTATCAGGGTAATTAGGGTTTCTAAGTGTATAGCCTAAATATTTAGATACATCTTCATATATATCTAGTTTACCTTCTTCGACAAGTTTCATTGCACCTAGCGCTACGATTACTTTTGAAATTGAAGCAATACGATAGATTGTATCTTCACATACATCAACATCTTCTTCAATGTCTTGTTTACCTAATGTCATAAGTAAATTAATACCTTCTTTTGTGGCATGTAATACTGTAATACTAGCATATTCATATTTATCTAATATTTTCTTTAATTCTAAATCTTCTTTTTGCATGAAAACACCTTCTTTCTTAACATTATTATATCAAATAGCTATTAAAAAATAAAATAAAGTAGCAAGTATTTTTTAACTTACTACTTTTTTGTTTTTTATATAATAAGGAAGATATAATATTAACCCAACAACAACTATAGATATTGCATATCCTGCATAATTTAAGAAGACATCTGAAATCGATGGACCTCTTCCTTCAGGAATAGTTTGTATACCTTCTGAAATTAGCGATGTAATAAAACCTATTACAATAACAATAATCATTGAAATTAGTCTCTTATTTATAAAGTAATAATATGTAAGACATGAAAAA
>JAZOLP010000205.1:0-7065 GCA_045653225.1 Bacilli bacterium | reverse complement strand
TACAACGTTACTTATTTTATTTTTGATTACACTGTGTGTATATAGAACTATAAAAAATGAAAATGGTACCGCAATGTTAATTGTATTTATCGGACTAAGTCTAGTATGTTTATATTGGTTATATATTCAATTGTTGAATATTTATTATTATTTAAAAACACCTAATGATATTGTTTTAGTTGATAGTGAATTTATATATATAAATGAATATAAAAATACTTGTAAAGTCAGAATTGATAAAGTAAAAGAAATTAAAGTTATTGGAGTAGTTAATAAAATATTAGCTCATGAAGCAACACTTTACATTAAAGATGAAGATAATGAATATAAGTTTAAACTTATAAAAAATCCAGATGAAGTTAAATGCAAGTTAGAGGAAATAATAAATGGAATATCTATACATTGATGAATCTGGCTCATTAACTAGCGAATTTGCATTTATTCATCCAAACTTTGTAATGTGTGTTGTTAGAGTAAAAGATATAACTAATTTAAGAAAATTACTTAAAAGATTTATATATGAAAATTATCAGGAAATAAAAGAAATAGATGAGAATAATAAAATATTTAAAAACGGTGAATTTTTAGAAATTAAAGGATCATCGCTAAACTCCAAACTAAAAAAGAAACTAGCTAGTTTTTTATGTAATGGTAATGTTTTAGAAATATATTATATACATGTAAATAATGAAGAAGTAACACAACATTTCTATGATGATCCATCACTTATTTATAATTATATACTTTATTTGATGTTAGAAAAGAATCTTTTAAATCATAATCTACCTTATGATGATTACTTAATAGATGTTGATAATAGAAACTTAAAACAAATCTCAATTAATTCATTAGAAGATTATCTTAACATTGAACTTAAATTAAAGAAACGTTTAGTTAGAAGTATTAATATTGAATATTATGATTCTAAAGATAACTTAATGGTTCAAGTAAGTGATTTCTTTTCTAATCTATATTTTTCTTATTTAAAAAATGTAGAACTTTACCAAGAATTAATGAAGGAATTAAAAGAAAATAATTATATTAAAGATATATATTACTTTCCAAGTATAAAATAGACCAACAAAATTGTTGGTCTTATTTTCTTTTTTTTAACAATATTTTAATTTTTTTGTTATAATATATTTAAAGAAAGGTATGAATAAAAATGAGAGAATTAAGAAACATCTTTTTATCAATAAAATGTGTTATAAAAATTAAACCATCATATTTATTTGTAAAGATATTCTCAATTATTACTAGTGTTATTACAGCTTTAATACCTGTAAATGCGGTAAAAGAAATCGTAAATATTTACTATGAAAGTAAAAACGTTGGTCAAATCGCAGTAGTTGTAGGGTTAAGCTTTTTATCGCTTGCGGTAATATACTTTATCAATTTTATTATTGATTTATATGATGGACATATTAGAAGAATTTTTATTGCTGAAGAATCTATTATATTTTATAAGAAATTATCTAGTTTAGATTATGAACTTCATGAAAGTCCACTATTTTTAAATGATTATACAAGAGCATTAGAAGAAAGTGTTGAACATATTTTTACAACTTGTAATGGTAGCTTTAATATTTTAAAAATAGTTATTACTAGTATTGGTATGTTTTCTGTTATTGCGACTCTTCATTATAGTGTAGTGGTAATTGCGGTAGTTCTTGCATTTGTTTATGGTGTTTTAAAAGTGTTTATGGCAAAAATTCAGTTTATTGCATCTACTCATCAACGCCCCTTTAGAAGAATGACAAGATATAATGAAAGAAGCTTTACTTTAAAAGATTCAATGGCAGAACTTAAAACTACTGAAATTGGTGACTTATTATTAGAAAACAATAATAAAGCTCATGATAATATTTTAAAAGTATTTGATAAATATATATTCCCTAAAACAGTTTTATCATTTATTTGTAATTTATTACTTACAATTTTATATCCACTTATTATTTGTGTTGTCGCATATTTTACAATTGATGATTTAACACCTGAGGCTATTGCGTGGTTTTCTTCAATGACAGTAGCTGCAACAACATTATCAAATTTAATTAGTCAATTAGCACGTGCATTTGGTGATGTAGGTGCTTCTGTAACAGAAGTAAAAGTAGCATTTGATTTACTTGAAAAACAAGGAAACATTGAAGCTAAAAAAGGTATTAATGTTGAAGAATTTAAAACATTAGATGTTAATAATATCTCATTTTCTTATAAAGGTGATGTAAATCAATTAGAAGATGTCACAATGCATATTAAAAAAGGTCAAAAGATTGCAATTGTAGGACATAATGGTGCAGGTAAAACAACACTCGTAAAACTACTTCTTAGACTTTATGATGTAAATGAAGGTGAAATTAAATTTAATGATGAAGCTTACACTAATATATGTGTTGATAGTTTAAGAAAAGAAGTAGGAGCCGTATTCCAAAATGTTGAAGTATATGCGGTTACTGTTGCGGAAAATATCTTACTTAGAACACCTATAACTATAGAAGATTTCCAATTAGTTGATGAAGCATTAAGATTCTCTGGATTAGATGAATATGTAAATACACTTCCAAATGGTGTAAATACAATTCTTACCAAAGAGTTTGATAGAGATGGTATTGTTTTATCAGGTGGTCAAAATCAACGCCTAGCTATTGCACGAGGGTATGCTCTTAATTATAATTTATTTATATTAGATGAACCTTCAAGTGCATTAGATCCAATAGCAGAAGCAAGTGTATATAATAATATGCTAAGTTTAGGTCGTGACAAAACAATTATCTTTATATCACATAGATTAACAACAACAGTAAATGCTGACTATATATATTTATTTGAACATGGTAAAATTATAGAACAAGGTACTCATGAAGAGCTTATTAAATTAAACAAAAAATATAAAGAAATGTTTACTTCTCAAAGTAAGAAATATTTAGGAGGTGAATACGATGAAGACTAAAACTCCTAAATTAAATTTCTTAAGTAAAAACTTTAAAGTATTACGTCTTGTATTTAAGTTCTGCCCACCACTATTATTCTTATCTATTATATATATAGTTTGTGCTGTTTCTACAAGCGTATTAAAAGTATATTTAATAAGTACCGCAATTACACATGTATTAGAAGGTAAGGATTTCATTGAACTAATCACAAAAGTATTAAATATTCTTGTAGTAGAACTAGTTTGTTTATTTGGCCATGTATTATACGAAGATTATTTTGAACCGAGATATCGTAATGTATATATTAAAAAGATCCAAACACATCTATTTAAAAAGGTAAGACAAATAGATATGCTTGAATATGACAATCCAGTATTCTACAATAAATTCTCACGAGCTTTAAGAGATTCCCAATGGAGAGGATTTAGAGTATATAGAACATTTATTGATTTTATTAAGTCTATTTTTATTTCACTTGCGCTTGGTACATATATTGTTATTGCTGATCCAGTATTAATTGTAGTAATTTTACTTTCATCTGTTATCGCAATCATTGCAATCAATGAAGTACATAAGTTATGGTATAAATTATACAAAGAAAACGAAACAGAACATCGATTCTCATGGTATATTAATAGAACATTCTATAATGTAAAATATGCAGCTGAAATAAAAACAACAAATGTATCTCATTTATTAATTGATAAATATAAAGATTCAGTTAATAAAATAGAAGAAACAAGCTTAAAATACTACAAGAAAATGTCCCCTCATCAAGGAATATTCCATTTCTTTGATACTCTAATTGCACAAGGTGGAACATATCTTTATCTTGGTATTAGATTATTAAAAGACTTAATTAAAGTAGCAGATTTTTCATCATCAATAAACGCAACAATGTCATTTTATAATAACTTCATGGCTGCAATCACAACAATTACAACATTAAAAGAACATGCAAGATATATTGATGACTTCTTATGGGTAATGGATTATATTCCTACAGTAGAAAAAGATGAAGGATTAGAAATTGATAATTTTAACAATATAAAAATTCAAAATATTTATTTCAAATATCATGAATCAAAAAATTATGTTATAAATAACCTTTCATTTAATTTAAATCGTGGTGACAAAGTAGCAATCGTTGGACATAACGGAAGTGGAAAAACAACACTAATTAAATTAATATTAAAATTCTATTCATTACAAGATGGACAAATGTATATTAATGATATCAATTATCAAGATGTAAATCCATTTAGTTTAAGACGTAACATGGCAGTTGTTTTCCAAGATTATCAAATATATGCAGTAAGTATTGCAGAAAATATCCTAATGAGAAAAGTTAAATCTACTGCTGATGAAGAAATTGTTTACAATGCGTTAGAAAAAGTAGGATTACTAGAAAAAGTAAAATCATTAAAAGACGGTATAAATACACAAATGACTAGAGAATTTGACGCATCAGGAGAAGCATTTAGTGGTGGAGAACGTCAACGTATAGTTGTTGCAAGAGTGTTTGCATCAAATGCTGATCTTTATATCTTAGATGAACCTACTGCATCTTTAGACCCTCTTGCAGAAGAAAAGATAAATAAACTAATTCTTTCAACAGCAAAAGATAAAACAATCATCATTATTGCACATAGATTATCAACAGTAGTTGATACTGATAAGATATATTTAATGAAACATGGAACATTCACTGAAATTGGAACCCATGAAGAATTACTTAAATTAAATGGTGATTATGCATTAATGTTTAATACACAAAAACAATTATATGAAAGCAATAATTAGAACCAAGATAACTTGGTTCTTTTTCTTTGATATATATAAAAAATTGTAGTATAATATTAATAAGGGTGTTCCTTGCCTAACCACCCTAATCAAAACAAGGAGGATTTAATATGAAAAAAGAAAAAAATCTATGGATGGCAAGAATAGCAATAGTTGCAGCACTTTATGTTGTACTTACACTAATTAGCTATCCATTTTCTTATGGCATGATACAATTTAGAATTAGTGAAGCATTAATGCTACTTTGTTGTTATGATAAAAGATATTCATATAGCATGGTAATAGGATGTGTAATATCTAATTTATTTTCATTTAATTTAATTGACTGTATATTTGGTACACTTGCGACAATTCTTGCTTGTATATGTATGATTTTAATTAAAAAGAAGTTTATTGCAAGCTTTGCACCTGCAATATTCAATGGAATAATTATTGGTTTAGAATTATATTTTATTTTAGAAACCCCACTTATTTTAAGTATAGCAAGTGTTGCAATAGGAGAAATAGTTGTAGTTGTAATACTTGGTTATTTCTTATTTAAAGCTCTTGAAAAAAACAAGAAATTGATGGAAGTAATAGGTATAAAAAATTTATTTAATGAGTAGAAATAAAAATAAAAAATATGTTATAATAATATTGCCTGGGGAGTTCGTGTTTTCATTTAATTGGCGACCCGAACAAATTTTCCAAGGGAGCTATGGCAATGATGTGTTGAATGCCTCCACGCCTTATGGCCTGTAGATGGAATCCTAATTCTATGTCTTGTGCTTACCACCTAGTAGCATGCGGTCTCGCATGGTGATAGCGGCTCATCCGGGTATTTTATTTAGGAGTTTAAAACGTAACATATATGAATTTATTTTCTTTAGCATCGGTTACGGATCCTTTTGGTCGTAACCATTTTATTTTTATTGCGGTATGTATTGCCTTTATTATTGGTGCTAGTATTGCAATTGCAAAAACAAACATTAAGTTTTCTACTATTTTAAATATAATGTTAATTGTATGGGTATTTTCAGAAGGTATTAAATTACTATCTAATATTAGCTATTTATTAAGCGACGGAACATTAGTTAAAATAATTGAATATGAAGCAAAAGAAGGGATAAGTATTGTATCTGCATATTATCCAAGAGGAGAACTTCCTTTCCATTTATGTTCTATTCAACCTTTATTTATTTTAACAGTAAAATATACTAAAAATGAAAAATTAAAAGATCTTCTTTTAAAATTCATTTTCCCAACAGCAACATTAGGTGCTATGATTGCAATATTTGTAGGAACAATAGGGGGTGATTTGTCAAACCCTCAAGTATATGAATATTTTGGTTTCCATGCGGCATTAATTGTTTTTGCGATAAGTATTGTTACAAAAAAACAAATTACAATTACTTTAAAATCACATTTAAAGGTAAGTTTAATGATGTTAATTATGTTCATTGCATCAATTTGGGTTAATTCAATCCTTAGTGATACAGGAACTACAAATGAAGAATTATACACTAATTTCTTCTATTCTATGAAACCACCACTAGAAAATTTACCAGTTTTAAATTTAAATCATGGTTGGTTTGTATATTTACTAACAGTTATGGGTATAGGTATTTTTGCAATTACCGCATTACAATTACCTTTTATCCTTAAAAATAGAAAATCAAATAAACAAGTAGAACAATAGTTCTACTTTTTTGTTTTTTAAAATAATTATTGTTTTTACATAAAATAATTACTTAAAGTGATATAATAATAAAAAAAAGAAAAGAGGTAAAAGATTATGAAATGGGATTTAACTTATTTATTTGAAACAGAAGAGGAATTTTTAGCATCAATTGCAAAATTAGATGAATATGTAAATAAACTATCAAGCTACAAAGGAAAACTTGCTAATGAAGATGACTTTGTTGAATACTTAATGATATCTAGAGATTTTGAAGAAGCTGTAGGTAGAACATATCAATATGCACATTTAAAGAGCGATTTAAATAAAAAAGATATTGAAGCATTAACTAATCTTAATAAATGTCATATGATTTTTTATAAATACAGTGAAGTATGTGCATTCCAAGATCCAGAAATTTTAGCAATGGGAAAAGAAAAAGCATTAGAAATTATTGATCGTCATCCTGAAATTGAAGAATTTAGATTTATGTGTGTTAAATTATTTGATCAAAATGCTCATGTATTAGACGCTAAAAGTGAAGAATTATTATCATACTATGCTCCACTTTCAAGTGCAGGTTCAGAACTTTATTCAAGTTTAGCTGTTGCAGATGGTAAAGGTGAAAAAGTTAGTTTATCAACAAAAGAAGAAGTAGTAGTGACAGGCGGT
>JAZOLP010000204.1:0-17542 GCA_045653225.1 Bacilli bacterium | reverse complement strand
TGTGTATTTTGTTATTTATCAAATAAGTAAATATAAAGGTTTACATGATATTCAAACTCAATTTTTAAATACTTTTGTTACTTATATAATGAATCTTTCATACTTTATATCGATAATTTCATTAATCTTTTATATTGTTTATTTATTAAATAAAAAATTTAAAGAAAATTTTGATAAAGTAAGATTTAAAATTAAAAAAACATTGTTTACTATTTTAGATTGGCTTGTTATCTTACCAATTTGTGCAACTGTTGCATCATTTTGTTTTGGCTTTATTTTTACATTTGCTCAAGTTGATGGAGAAAGTATGTATCCGACTGTTCAAAATAAATCTACTGTTGTTGTTTCATATCTTGAAGAAGTTGAACAATTTGATATAGTTGTTGCTTATATTACCCCAAAAGATAATTTAGTTACTGAATTTTATGGTTCTGAATATTATATTAAAAGAGTAATAGGAATGCCTGGAGATAGAGTTACATGGATTAAAGGTGTTCTTACAATTAATGGTGAAGTTATAGATGAAAAATATTTTGATGCTAAAACAAAACTAAATTTCAAACAAAATTGGGAATCTTTAACTGAATTTTATGGTGAATTTGAATACAAATTAGATGGTGAAATTTATACAACATATGTTATTCCTGAGGGTTATTACTTTGTAATGGGTGATAATCGTACAGGAAGTAATGATTCAAGACAAGTTGGTTTAATACCAGAATATAATATTGAAGGTGTTGTTCATTATGAAATTTCTTCATCTGGAATTAAGAGGTTAGAATAATGGTTCAATGGTATCCCGGTCATATGGCTAAAGCTTTAAGGGAAATGGAAGAAAAAGTAAAACTTGTAGATCTAGTAATGGTTTTGTTAGATGCAAGAATTCCTTATTCATCACTTAATCCTAAACTTAAAGCTATGTTTAATAATAAAAAAATATTATATATTTTTACAAAAGTTGATAAAGCAGATAAAACATTAACAGAAAAATGGATTAATCATTATTCTGTTAATGGTAATAAAGCAATTGCTGTTGATGCAAGAGATAAAAAAACTGTTAAGATAGTTGAAAAGGAAGCTTTAGAACTATTAAAAGAAAAACGTGCAAAAGATGCTGCTAAAGGACTTAAACCAAGACCTATTAGAACGATGATTGTTGGAATTCCTAATGTTGGTAAATCTACACTTATTAATACATTATGTGGTAAAAAAGTTGCAGTAGTAGGTGATAAACCTGGTGTAACTAAATCTCAACAATGGACTAGAATTAATCAAACACTAGAATTATTAGACACTCCTGGGGTTTTATGGCCTAAGTTTGATGATGAAAAAGTCGGTTTAAATTTAGCTATTACAGGCGCAATAAAAGCTGATATTCTTCGTAATGATGATATTTGTGTATATTTTATTGATTTTGTAAAAGAACATTATCCTAGTGCAATTTCTTCAAGATATAATGTTGAGTTAGAAGAAAGTTCACTTGATACAATTATTAAGATTGGGGAAAGTCTTCACTTTTATCTAGGTAATAAAGAAGTTGATGTTGATAAAACTGCTTTATATATTCTACAAGAATATCGTAGTGACTATTTAGGTAAAATGACTTTAGATAGAATTTAATATGAAACATTATGATAATCATGAAATTGAAATTAGATTAAATAATGAAGGTTATAATTTAATTGCTGGAACTGATGAAGTTGGCCGTGGACCACTTGCTGGGCCCGTTGTTGCTGCTTGTGTTATTATGCCTAAAGATTGTTATATTGAAGGTGTTACTGATTCGAAGAAAATTAGTGAAAAAAATAGAAAAATTTTATGCAGTATTATTAAAGAAAAAGCAATAAGTTATAAAGTAATCTTTATTGATCCTAAGAAAATTGATGAAATCAATATCTATGAAGCAAGCAGACTTGCAATGACTACTGCTATTAATGAATTAGATGTTAAACCAGATTATGTTTTAGCTGATGCGATGCCTTTACATCTTGATATTCCAACCGAAGCAATTATTAAAGGTGATGAAAAATCATTTACTATTGCTTGCGCAAGTATTTTAGCTAAAGTAGCAAGAGATGATTACATGGTTGAACTTGATAAATTATATCCTGAGTATGGATTTGAAAAACATAAAGGTTATCCAACTAAACAACATTTAGAAGCTATCAAAGAGTTTGGGATTTTGGATCTTCATCATCGTAAGAGTTATTCTCCGGTTCAAAATGAAGCTTTACTTGGTAATTTTAATAAAAATGAGATTAAATAAGCATATTTTTTATGCTTATTTTTTTATTTGTTTTTTTGCTCTTCCTTATTATATATAAAAAAAGTTTTTGTTTTAGTTGACAAGATAAAAAAATATATGTATACTTTTTAGGCAAGATAATAAAGGAAGGTATATTATGAATTTAGTAATAGTTGAATCGCCAGCTAAATGTAAAACAATTGGAAACTATTTAGGTAGTGATTATATTGTTGAATCTAGTATTGGTCATATAAGAGATTTAAGTATTAAAGGTAAAGGTGGATTTGGTGTTGATATTAATAATAATTTTACACCAGAATATGTTGTTTTAAAAGACAAGGTTGAAATTGTCAAAAAATTAAAAGAGCTTGCAAGTCAAGCAGATCATATCTATCTTGCTACCGACCCAGATAGAGAAGGGGAAGCTATTAGTTGGCATTTAAGTGAAGTATTAGAACAACCTAAAAAGCGTGTTTCGCGTATTGTTTTTAATGAAATTACTAAAAGTGCAATTTTAAAAGCTATAGCGTCATCTCGTGATATTGATATGAATTTAGTTCATTCTCAAGAAACACGACGTATTTTAGATAGAATTATTGGGTTTAGATTATCAAGTTTATTACAACAAAAGATTGGTTCTAAAAGTGCAGGACGCGTTCAAAGTGTTGCTTTAAAGTTAGTAGTTGATCGTGAAAAAGAAATTGAAGCATTCAAGACTGAAGAATATTGGGATATTGTTGCTTATTTAATTAAAGAAACTACTGAGAATCAATTTCATTTAAAAGCAAAATTAGTTGGATATAAAGACGAAAAAATAGAAGTTGTAAATGCTGAACAAGCTAAAACTATTGTTGATGCTTTAGATGATAATTTTGTAATTAAAGATATTCAAAAGAAACGTCGTAATCGTTCATCAAAACCTCCATTTATTACATCTACTCTACAACAAGATGCGGGTGTTAAATTTAATTATAATGCTAAAAGAGTAATGGGGATTGCTCAAAAGTTATATGAAGGTATTGAACTTGGTGATGAACGTGTTGGTTTAATTACATATATGAGAACTGACTCAATCCGTTTAAGTGATGAGTTTGTTGATTCTGCTAAAGAATTTATCATTGAAAAATATGGTAAAGATTATTATAAAGGTGTTAAAAAGACAAATAGTAAAGCGAAAAATATTCAAGATGCTCATGAAGCTATTCGTCCAACTAGTATTCAAAGAACTCCAGAAAGTGTTAAAAAATATTTATCTCTTGAAGAATTTAAGATTTATTCTTTAATCTATAACCGAGCATTAGCTTCTTTAATGAGCGATGCTGTTTTAGAAGATACTAAAGTTGAAGTTGTAAATAATGATTATTTATTTAATTTAAATGGCGAAATTACTACTTATGATGGATTTTTGAAAGTATATGAAGAAATGAGTATTGAGGCTACAGATCCTGAAAGTATTGATATTTTACCTGATATGGAAGTTGGAGACCATTTAATAAGAGAAAATGTCGAAACTGAACAAAAATTTACACTGCCACCATATCGTTATTCTGAGGCAAGATTAATTAGGAAAATGGAAGAACTAGGAATTGGTCGTCCATCTACTTATGCACTAACAATGGAAACATTACGTGCAAGAGCTTATGTTCAAATGGAGAAAAAAGCATTTGTCCCTACAAGCCAAGGTATTTTAACTTCGGAACAATTAGAATTATTCTTTAATTCAATTATTAATGTTAAATATACAGCTAAAATGGAAAGTGCACTTGACGAAATTGCTGAAGGTAATCTTGTATGGCATAAAGAAATAGCTGCATTTTATGATATGTTTGCTCCATTAATCGAAATTGCAAGAGACAATATGGTAAAAATATATCCTAAGAAAACTGATGAATTCTGCCCTGATTGTGGATGTCCTTTAGTAATTAGAAGAGGTCCATTTGGGGAATTCACTGCATGTTCTGATTATCCTCACTGTAAATTTATAAAGAAAGCACCTAAAAAAGAAGTTGTTAAAACTGGTGTTATTTGCCCTGTTTGTAATGAAGGTGAGATTGTTGAAAGAACTAGCGGTAGAGGTAGAAGCAAAGGTGCATTATTCTATGCATGTGATCGTTATCCTAAATGTCGTACAACTTATTCAGGAATCCCTAATGGCGAAAAATGTGAGGTTTGTTCTGGAGTTATGATTACAACACCAGATGGTATTAGATGTGGTAATGAAAAGTGTAAAACTGTAATTGCATTAAAAAAAGCATTATTAGAAAAGAACAAAAATGAAAATGCTTAAAAATGTAGAAAAATGTTTAAATTCGAGTGTTTTTGCTTGCATATAAAACTATTTTATGATATATTATTATTGCAACCATATTCGTATGGTTGTAACATATCCCCTATATTAATGTGTGATCACACATCCCCTTCCATGACTAGTAGTCCCCCCTACTAGTCATATTTTTTTAACTTTATTTCTCTTGAAAAAAAAGTGAATTTGTTGTATAATATATAAAATGAATATAAATTATAAAGAGGTGCTTTATGGCTTTTGGATGGTTATTTGGAAGAAATAAAAAGAAAGATGAAAAAGCTAAAAAATATCAATTAGGAATGAAAAAAACTAGAACAGGATTTTTAGGGAAACTGAAAGCTGTTTTATCTGGTTATAGTCAAATAACTGATGATTTATTTGATGATTTAACTGATGTTTTTATTATGGCTGATATTGGCGTTGAAACTACACTTAATTTTATTGATGCTCTACGTGATGATCCACGTGTTGAAGAATGTGAAACCGCAGAAGAATTACAACCTATTATTGTTGATAAAATGTTTGACCTTTATTTAAAAGGTGAAATTGTAAATAACAATTTAAATATTCAAAAAGATGCTTTAAGTGTGTTTTTATTTGTTGGTGTTAATGGTGTTGGAAAAACTACTACTATTGCTAAAATTGCAAATCGCTTAAAAAATGAAGGTAAAAAAGTTTTACTTGCTGCAGGTGATACATTTAGAGCTGGTGCTGTTGATCAATTAGAAGAATGGGCTAAAAGGGTAAATGTTGACATTGTTATTAAAAAAGGTGCTACTGATCCTTCTAGTGTTATTTTTGATGCTGTAAAACGTGCAAAAGAAGGAAACTATGATGTACTTCTTTGTGATACAGCTGGTCGTCTTCAAAATAAAGCAGGACTTATGGCAGAACTTGCTAAAATGAATAAAGTAATTGAACGTGAAATACCAAATGCACCACATGAAACATTACTTGTTATTGATGCTACAACTGGTCAAAATGGTTTAAGCCAGGCTGAAGCTTTTAATGAAGTTACTAATGTTACTGGTGTTATTTTAACTAAACTTGATGGTACATCTAAAGGTGGTATTGTTCTTGCAATAAGAGATAAATATAATTTACCTATTAAGATGGTTGGTCTTGGTGAAAAATTAGATGATTTAGAATATTTTGATTTAGAAGACTATATTATGGGTCTATTTGATGAGGAAGAAAATGAGTGAGAATTTTGAAAAAAAAGCTTATTATGCAATTTTATTTGAATACTATAAAGAATTATTAACAGATAAACAAATTGAAACTTTTATTTGTTATTATAATGAAGATTATAGTTTAGCCGAAATTGCAGAAGAGTTTAATATTAGTCGTAATGCCGTGTGGGATACTCTTAAAAAAGTTGTAGCGTTACTAGAGTATTATGAAGAAAAACTTAAACTTTATCAAAAAGATCAAAAATTGAACCAATATTTGGCTGAGTTAAAAAAACATGTTGATACTTTTGGTGAAGAAATTATTAAAAGTATTGAAGAAATGGAGTAAAAAATGCCGTTAGATAATTTATCTGATAAATTACAGATGAGTTTAAGACGTCTTACTGGACGTGGTAAACTTAATGAAAAAGATATTGATGATGCGATGAGGGAGATACGTGTTGCTTTACTTGAAGCAGACGTAAACTATCGTATTGTTAAAAAGTTCATAGCTGATATTAAAGAAGAAGCATTAGGAGAAAGAGTTATGAAATCTCTTACTCCTGGTGATCAAGTTGTTAAAATTGTTTATGAACATTTAGTTGATTTAATGGGTGAAGAAGCAGCTCCTATTAATCTTAAAGTTGGTGGATTAAGTGTTATTTTAATGTGTGGTTTGCAAGGCTCAGGTAAAACTACACATGCTGCTAAGATTGCAAATTATTTAAGAAAAAATAATAATTTAAGACCATTATTAATTGCAGCTGACGTTTATCGTCCTGCAGCTATTAATCAATTAGTACAACTTGGTAAACAACTTGAAATTGAAGTTTTTGAACTTGGTACTATTGTTAAACCCCAAGAAATTGTAAGAAAAGGGATTGCTTATGCTAAAGATAATAGTAAAAATTTAGTTATTATTGATACAGCAGGTCGCTTACAAATTGATGAAGTTTTAATGCAAGAGCTTGTTGATATTAAAGATATTGCAAAACCAGATGAAATCTTACTTACAATTGATGCAATGACTGGTCAAGATGCAGTTAATGTTGCTGCAAGTTTCCATGAAAAACTTGGAGTTACTGGATGTTTATTATCTAAATTAGATTCAGATACACGTGGTGGTGCTGCACTTTCAATTCGTTATATGACACAAATCCCGATTAAGTTTATCGGGGTAGGTGAAAAACTTGATCAATTAGAAGTATTCCATCCTGATCGTATGGCTAAACGTATCCTTGGTATGGGAGATGTAATTGGATTAATTGAAAAAGCTACTCAAAATATAGATGAAGATGATGCGATGAAAATGGCTGAACGTCTTCAAAAGGGTATTTTTACATATAATGATTTCTTAGATCAAATTAAGATGATTAAGAAAATGGGATCTTTAAAAGGTATCTTAGGGATGATACCTGGACTTGGTTCTAAAATTAAAAATCTTGATGTTGATGAAAAACAATTCATGTATATTGAAGTTGCGATTGGATCTATGACAAAAGAAGAAAGAAAAAATCCGGATTTAATTGCTACAAGTTATTCTAGAAAAATGCGTATTGCAAAAGGTTCTGGTAGACCTTATCAAGAAATTAATTCATTAACTAAGCGTTTTGAAGAAATGCGTAAACAAATGCTTGCTTTTGCTGGCATGAGTGAACAAGATATGGAAAGAGCTGCTCGCGGTGGTGGGATTCCGATGAAAGCTCCAAAAGTTAAAAAAGGAAAGGGAAAAAATAAAGGAGGATTCCGTTTCTAGGAACCCTCTTTTTTAAATTTATTATTTAATTATTGTTAATGCTTTTTTTACTGCATCATTTAATGAGATGTTATCATCTAATATTAAAGAATTTTTTATTATGGATATTTCATTGTTTGTATAACCTAATGACTTTAATGCGAGAATGACTTCTTCTAAAAGATTGTTTTGTATTTCGTTATTAGTTGTAAATTTATCTTTTAAGTCTAGTATTATTTGCTCACTTACCTTTTTACCAATTCCTTTAATTTTTGTAAATAAATTAATGTTTGATTGGTTGATTGCAGTTATTATTTCGAATGGTGAACAAATAGATAAGATAGAAAGTGCTCCTTTTGGTCCTAGTCCTTTAACGGATATTAGTTTCAAAAAGATTTCTTTTTCTAATTTAGTACTAAAGCCGTAAAGAATGTTAATATCATCTTTAATGTAGTGATGAATGTAAACAATAGTGTTTTCGTTGATTTTAAATGAATTTGGGGTTGGCACTTTTACAAAGTAACCAATGTTGTTTGCTTCTATTGTGATGGAAGTCGCGTTAATTTCTGTGATTTCCCCTTTAATGTAATTATACATATGTGCCTCCTATATTTTAAAGTATGTTGATTATATCATAAATAATTTACTTAATCAACTAATAAAATTTTGAAGGGATGAGTTTTTTTGATTAATATAGAGGATGAAAAAAATGATAAAACTTGTGAATTTGATGAAAATTTAAGACCTATTAAATTAAATGAATATATAGGTCAATCTAGCGTTAAAGAAATGTTAGAAGTGTATATTTCTACTGCGATAAAGCGTGAAGAGTCCTTAGACCATGTACTTTTATATGGTCCACCGGGTCTTGGTAAAACAACACTTGCTCATATTATTGCCAATGAACTTGAAAGTGATATTTTGGTTACTACTGGTCCTTCATTAATGAAACCTAAAGATTTGGCTGGAATTTTATCTTTAATAAAACCTGGAGATGTTTTATTTATTGATGAAATTCATCGTATCCCAAGAGTTGTAGAAGAGATGTTATATTCGGTTATGGAAGATTTTGTATTAGATATTGTTATTAATAAAGATCTTTCTTCTAACATTTTAAAGTTAGAATTACCACCATTTACCCTTGTTGGCGCAACAACAAGAATTGGTGATTTAACCCAACCTTTGAGAGATAGGTTTGGAATTGTCTGTTCTTTAGAATATTATAATAATAATGAATTGGGTGAAATTATAAACAGAACTTCTAAAATTTTAAATTATCCTATTACTATAAATGGATGTTTTGAACTTGCTTCAAGAAGTAGAGGGACTCCTCGTATTGCAAATAAGTTGTTTAGAAGAATTAGAGATTTTGCACAATTTGAAAATAAAATAATTATTGATGAATTTATATGTCGTTATGCGCTTAATAAACTTAATATTGATAGTTATGGTTTAAATAATGTTGATAGAAAGTATCTTAATTGTATAATTAATCTTTTTAATGGTGGCCCAGTTGGGGTTAACGCGATATCATCAGCGATATCAGAAGAAGTTGTAACAATTAATGATGTTATTGAACCGTATTTATTACAAGAAGGATTTATTAAACGAACTTTGCGCGGTAGAGTTGCTTTAGAGAAGGCGTATAAACATTTGAAAATTAAAAAGGAGAATTAATTTGAGAGTAGAAGATTTTAATTATGATTTGCCTGAAGAGTTGATTGCTCAAACTCCTCTTAAAGATCGTACTTCATCTAAGTTGTTAGTATTAGATAAAAATAGTGGAAATATTAATCATTTAAAGTTTGCTAATATCATTGATTTGTTAAATGAAAATGATGTTTTGGTTTTAAACGATACTAAAGTTTTACCATCTAGAATATATGGGCATAAAGTTGATACTAATGCGTATATTGAACTTTTATTATTAAAAGAAAAAGAGTCTAATGTTTGGGAAGCTCTTGTTAGACCTGCAAGACGTGTACATATTGGTACTGTTATTAGTTTTAATAATGGAGAACTTAAAGCTGAATGTATTTCTGAAGGTGAAGATGGAATGCGTGAATTTAAAATGATATATGAGGGTATTTTTTTAGAAATATTAGAAAATATTGGTACTATGCCCCTTCCTCCATATATTCATGAACAATTAGAAGATGGCAATCGTTATCAAACTGTATACGCAAAAGAATATGGCAGTGCTGCTGCTCCTACAGCGGGTCTTCATTTTACAAAAGAACTTCTAGAAGATATTAAAAGAAAAGGTGTCCAAATTGAATATGTTACTTTGAATGTTGGACTTGGTACTTTTAGACCTGTTGCTGTTGATAAAATTGAAGATCATCATATGCATACTGAAAAATATCGTATGACAAAAGATGTTGCAGAAAGATTAAACGAAGCAAAAAAAGATGGTAAACGCATTATTTCTGTAGGTACTACTAGTACTAGAACTTTAGAGAGTATTTATTCAAAATATGGCGAATTTAGAGAGTGTTATGAAGATACTAATATCTTTATTTATCCTGGATATGAATGGAAAGCAGTTAATGCTTTAATTACGAATTTCCATTTGCCTAAATCAACTTTGATTATGTTAGTTTCTAGTTTAGCTGGAAAAGAAAACATAATGAATGCATACAAGGTTGCTGTTGAAGAAAAATATCGATTCTTTAGCTTTGGTGATGCAATGTTTATTAAATAGGTTATACGAATTATTTGCAAAAAGATAAATAATTTGTTATAATAAATATGTGAAATTATGATTGATTAAATCATTAAGGAGATATAAAAATGAGATTATATAATGAAGTTGAAGAAACAAGTAAAGTTGTTGTTGTAGAAGATTATACAACATTTAAAGGATTATTAAAAAGTAAATATTTATACTATTTATTAATTGCATATACTGCATATGCTGTTATTAATGCAGCTTTATCATTTATTGATGGTGGTTATTTAATGGCTGTTATTAATGTATTAGTTCATGGTTCTATTTGCGCTAGTTTTTGGATGTTTAAAAAAGCAAATGATGCAAATGAAGAAGAAAAACCTAACCTTAAAGGTACTAAATTATATTTAGTTACTACTGCTGTTAAATACTTTATTGTATTTATTTTCTTAGTTCTTGGCTTGCTTTTAATTGTATTCTCTTGGGTTGGCGCTGCAAATGAAGCTAAAAAAGAATTAGTTAAAGTTTTATCTAAAACTGATTTAGAAGCTATTGCTGCTGCTAAACTTGCAAAAGCTAATGTATTCTGGAGTTATTTATTATTCCTTGTATTCTATTTAGCATTTACAGTATTTACATTAGTTTATTATAAAGCTGTTATGGCTCCAGTTGATGCTTTAAATAAATATAATGAAAAAGGTAGCCACTTCTGGAATGATCTTAAATTCTTAAGTATTATTTTATTTGTTACTGCAGGTATAAATGTATTATTAGGTGCGTTTGGTGCATTAGGTTTATTAGATAAATGGTGTGGAATGATGGGAAATAATGGCCATAACATCGTTAAATTAGCTGCTGGTGGTCTAGGTTGGTTCGCATTTATTTCAAGAGTTATCTTTGCTGCTTTATGTGCTTGTGGTGGCTTAGTTGTTTTAAAAGGTTATAAGACTTTATCGACTACTGAAACTTCTCATGAAGAAGTAATCGAAATTGCTGAATAATTAAAAATATAGCTTATGTGTTATACACATAAGCTTTTTTTTAATTTTTATTAGGAAAAAATCGGGTGATAATATTTAACAATATGAAAAGTTTTTCATTTTTCTTTTTGAAAACTTTGCAATTTTTTCCATAATATGGTATAATACATAATGGAATGGAGGGTCAAATTTATGAATGAATTAGCATTATATTATTTTCATCAAGGCACTACCATTAAAGCTTATGAGCTTTTAGGTTCTCATTATTCAAAAAAATCGACTAGATTTTGTGTTTGGGCTCCAAACGCTTTATCTGTAAGTGTTGTTGGAGAATTTAATAATTGGGATGTTTCTAAAAATCCTATGGTTAAATTAACTAATGAAGGCTTATATGAAACTACTATTAAAGATGTTAAAGAGTTTTCTTGTTATCAATATGCCATAAAAACCAAAAATGGTAATATAATTTATAAGAGTGATCCTTATGCATATCATAGTGAAAATAGACCTTATAAAGGTTCTAAGGTGTATGATTTAACTGGTTATAAATTTCATGATGAAAAATGGATGAAAAATAGAAGTGTTACTCAAGGATATAATAAACCATTAAACATTTATGAACTTCATTTAGGTTCATGGAAAAGATATTCTGATGGCAATGTTTTTAATTATTCGATGATTGCTAAAGAACTTGCTCAATATGTTAAAGAAATGGGGTATACTCATGTTGAGGTTATGCCAATTTCTGAATATCCTTATGATCCATCTTGGGGATATCAAGTAACAGGGTATTATTCTGTTACTTCAAGATATGGTACTCCTAAAGATTTTATGGAATTTGTTGATATAATGCATCAAAATGGAATAGGGGTTATTCTAGACTGGGTACCCGGACATTTTACAAAAGATGCTCATGGCTTAATTGAATTTGATGGTGAATGTTTATATGAACCATCTTCAATATTTAAAAAAGAAAATCCTTCTTGGGGCACTAGACATTTTGATTATGGAAGATGTGAAATTCAAAGTTTCTTAGTTTCTAATGCAATTTATTGGTGTGATGTTTATCATATTGATGGACTTAGAACTGATGCTGTATCATCAATGCTTTATTTAGATTATTGTAGAGATGATGGACAGTGGGAGAAAAATAGTTTAGGAACTAATATTAATTTAGAAGCTGTAGCATTCATAAAAAAGTTTAATGATGCTTTAAAGAAATTTGATCCATCAATTATTTCAATTGCTGAAGAATCTACTGCTTATCCTAAAATTACTGTACCTACAATGTATGATGGTTTAGGATTTGATTATAAATGGAATATGGGTTGGATGAATGATACTCTTAAATACTTAAAATTAGATCCTTATTTTAGAGGAATTAATAGTAATTTAATTACATTCCAACTAACGTATATTTTTAGTGAACGATATATTCTTGCTTTATCACATGATGAAGTTGTTCACTTAAAGAAAGCTTTAATTGATAAAGTTCCAGGTAATTATGATCAAAAATTCGCTGGACTTAAAGCTTATTTAACTTATATGGTGACTCATCCTGGTAAGAAACTAAATTTCATGGGAAATGAAATTGGTCAATTTAGAGAATGGGATGAGAATCGAGAAATTGATTGGAGTGTTCTACAATATGAACGCCACCAAACATTACAAAATTATATTAAGGTTTTACAACAACTCTATATCACTCATGAATCCTTGTATGATGATACTAAATATTGGGATAGTTTTGAGTGGGTAGTTGTTAATGATAATGAACACAGTGTATTTGCGTACAAGAGAAAATCACAGGATGAAACACTTTTAGTTATCTTAAATTTTGCATATTGTGAATGGAATAATTATTCTATCTGTATTGATGAAGGAGATTATAAAGTTCTTTTATGCAGCGAAGATGAAAAATTTTCTGGTTCTAAACAATTAGAAGGGAAAATTTATCATTCAGATGGTAAATTAACTATTGATTTACCTTATAACTCAGGTATTATTTTAAGAAAGGAAAGATAGAATGTATAATCATAAAAAATGTGTAGCTATGTTACTTGCAGGTGGGCAAGGAAGCAGATTAAAAGCTCTTACTACTAAAGTTGCAAAACCAGCTGTGTCTTTTGGCGCAAAATATCGTATCATTGACTTTACTTTATCAAACTGTGTTAACTCAGGAATTGATACTGTTGGTGTTTTAACTCAATATCAACCACTAATTTTAAATGAATATATTGGAAATGGTCAACCTTGGGATTTAGACCGTACTTTTGGTGGCGTACATGTACTTCCTCCATATCAAGCTAAAAACTCTATGGAATGGTATAAAGGTACTGCTAATGCGATTTATCAAAATATTCCATTTATCGAAAATTATCAACCTGACCATGTTTTAATTTTATCAGGTGACCATATTTATAAAATGGATTATCAAAAAATGTTAGAAGATCATATCAAAAATGATGCTGATTGTACAATTGCTGTACTAGAAGTATCTTTAGAAGAAGCTAGTCGTTTTGGTATTATGAATACTGATAGTGAAAACAGAATTATTGAATTCGAAGAAAAACCTGCTAAACCAAAAAGTACTAAAGCTTCTATGGGTATTTATATTTTCAAAACTGAAAAATTATTTAGCTATTTAAGAAGTGATGCACAAGATCCTGCATCTAGCAATGACTTTGGTAAAAATATTATTCCAAATATGTTAAATGCTGGTGAAAAAATGATGGCATATCCATTTAAAGGTTATTGGAAAGACGTTGGTACAATTTCTTCACTTTGGGAAGCTAATCAAGATTTATTAGGTGAAGCTCCTGAATTTGATATTTATGATTCTACTTGGAAGATTTATTCAAGAAATATGGGGATTGAACCTCAATTTATTGCAGATGGCGCTGTAGTTTCTAATAGTTTAATTACTCGTGGTGCAAAAATTTATGGTACTGTTATTAATAGTGTTATTGGTGCTAGTGTAGTTGTTGAAAAAGGCGCTGTTGTTAAAGATAGTGTTGTTTTCGCAGGAACTGTTGTTTCTTCAAATGCTAATGTTAACTATAGTATTTTAGATGAAGAAGTAGTTATTGGTGAAGAGTGTGTAGTAGGTAGTCCTAAAGATGCTGGTGTTGAAATTGCAGTTGTAGGTCGTGGAAGTAATGTTCCAGCAAAAAGTGTAGTTGCTGCTGGTGCTAATATTGAAAAGGAGGATAAATAATTATGAGTGCTGTAGGTATTATTTTCTCAAATATTCATAATGAAACAATTGATGAATTAACAAGAAAAAGAACGTCTGCTTCTATTCCATTTGGTGGACGTTATAGATTAATTGACTTTGCTTTATCTAACTTTGTCAATGCCGATATTACAAGTGTTGGTGTTTTAACACAAAAGAATTATCAATCTTTAATGGATCACTTAGGATCAGGTAAAGACTGGGACTTATCTCGTAAAAATGGTGGTTTAATTATTTTTCCTCCATTTAGTTCTCATAGAAGTGATTTCTTATATGAAAATCGTTTTGAAGCTTTAATTAGTGTAAATGGTTATATTGAAAGACGTCATGAAGATTATGTTGTATTAACAGACTGTGATAATGTTAATGTTATTGATTATCAAGATGTTTTAAAACAACATGAAAATAGTGGTGCTGATATTACTATTGTTTATCGTAACCAAGTTGTTACAAGTGATTTAGCTGATCATATGACTATTGAATGTGATGAAACTAATCGTGTAAATAAAGCTACTTTAAGAGCAAAAGTTGGGGAAGAAGCTAATGTTGCTGTTAATGTATGGGTTATCAATAGAAGACTTCTTCATGGTTTATTAGTAGATGCTGCATCTACTGGTGCAAAGAGCTTCCATCGTGATGTTTTATTTGCAAATGTTAAATCATTAAAGATTTTTGGATATAACTATAAAGGCGTTTATATGCATATGAACTCTATGGAAAACTATTACAAAGGTAATATGTTATTATTAGATGATAAAGTTCGTAATGATTTATTTAGTAATCCTGATAAACGTATTTATACAAAAGTACGTGACTCAGCTCCAACACGTTATGGTAGTGATGCTATTGTTCAAAATAGCTTTATTGCTGATGGTTGTGAAATTGAAGGTACAGTTATTAATTGCGTATTATTCCGTGGTGTTAAAGTAGCTAAAGGGACTGTTGTTAAAAATTCAATTTTAATGCAAGATACATCAATTGGTTCTAACTGTAATATTGATCATATTATTACTGATAAGAACGTTTCTATCCGTGACCGTAATAATTTAATGGGTTGTGAAAAAGTACCATATTATTTAGGTAAATACGCAACTGTTTAAAATTAGAATTTTTGGTTATTATATAATTAATGGAGGAATCTTATGATTGAAAATAAAAAAATAGCTTTTGTTGCTTCTGAATGTCAACCATTTTTTACATCTGGTGGTTTAGGTGATGTTATTGGAAGTCTTCCTAAGAAAATCGCAAAACTTGATAAAGGAATGTGGGAAGTAACTGTATTTTTACCATTATATAGTAAAATTTCTAAAGCTTACGCTAATAAATTAGTATATTATGGACAAATGTATGTAGGTTTATCTTGGCGTAAACAATATTGTGGTATTTACAAATATGAAGAAGCAGGCGTAACATACTATTTTATTGATAACGAATATTACTTTAAACGTGAAAAGTTCTATGGTTATTTTGATGATGCTGAACGTTTTGCATTTTTTAGTAAGGCTGTTATTGATGTAATGTTACACATAAATGAAGTTCCTGATATTATTCATTGTCATGATTGGCAAACAGGACTACTTCCAGTTTATTTAAGAACATTATATTATCATCATGAAGCATTTAAAGATGTAAAGAGAATCTTTACTATTCATAATATTGAATATCAAGGCAAATATTCAAATGACTCTGACATTATTGAAGATGTATTTGGTATCGATTCAAACGATGCTTATTTACTAGAATATAATGGTTGTTTAAATATTATGAAAGGTGCAATTGAATGTTCTAATATTGTTTCTACAGTTAGCCCAAGCTACGCTGAAGAAATTAAAACAGCTGAATATGCTCACGGCTTAGAAGGTGAAATTATTCGTGCTGCTTCTGAGGGAAAGATTTGTGGTATTTTAAATGGTATTGATACTACATTCTATAATCCTAAACGTGATAAAGCTTTATTTAAAACATTTGATAAAAATGATTTAACAGGTAAGAAAGAAAATAAAGCTGAATTACAACAAATGTTAGGTTTACCAGTTAATAAAGATGTACCTATTATTGGTATGGTATCTAGACTTGTTGCTCACAAAGGTTTAGATATCCTTAAAAATGCGTTTAATGAATTAATGCAGTTAGATATCCAACTTGTAGTGATTGGAACTGGTGATGCTTATTATGAAGGCTTCTTAAAAGATATGGAAGCTAAAAATCCAAATAAGGTTAAAGTTATTTTAGCCTTTAATCAAGATTTAGCTCGTAAAATTTATGCGTCAAGTGATTTATTCTTAATGCCTTCTAAATCTGAACCATGTGGTTTATCACAAATGATTGCTTCTAGATATGGTGCAATACCGATGATTAGAGAAACTGGTGGATTAAAAGATAGTATTAAAGATTTTAGTAAAAAAGGTGGTAATGGTTATACATTTGCTGGACTTGAAGCTTCTAGTTTAGTTGAAATGGTTAAAAGAGCTGTTACAGATTTTAATGGTGAAAATTGGGACGAGTTAGTTGAAAAAGTTATGGATGTTGATTTTAGTTGGAAAGTTTCTGCAAAGTCATACATCAAAATGTATAAAAAAGTTTTATAATAGATAAATAAATTAAATGATACCATTTTTGTTTATTTGAGGAGGAAAATGTGGCGTCTAAGAATAGTGTCAATATAATTAAACAAAATATCGAAGAAAAACTAACTCGTTATTTCGGGGTAGTACCTGCTGATGCAACACAAGATCAATTATACAAAGCTGTTAGTATGACTGTCGTTGATTTATTGCTTGAAGAAAAAAGACAGTTTAATGCTAAAATGAAAGTTCAAAACTTAAAACGTGTTTATTATCTTTGTATGGAATTCTTAGTGGGCAGAAGTTTAAAAACAAATTTATACAATTTAGGACTTGTTGAATCATATAGGGAAGTTTTAAAGGAGTATAATGTTGATTTAAATGAATTATATGAATTAGAACCTGATGCAGGACTTGGTAATGGTGGTTTAGGAAGACTTGCTGCTTGTTTTATGGATAGTCTTGCTGCACTTAATTATCCAGCAATGGGGTTCTCATTAAGATATGAATATGGTTTATTTAAACAAAAAATAGTTGATGGATGGCAAACTGAAATGCCTGATGTTTGGCTACCAGGTGGAGAAGTTTGGCTTACACCAAGAAGCGATAGAGTTCTAAAGGTTCGTTTTGGTGGT
>JAZOLP010000203.1:0-3835 GCA_045653225.1 Bacilli bacterium | reverse complement strand
AATTCGATTTCGTCACCACAATTAACACAATAATGAGTACCATTTTTAATACATTCAGGTAGAGGAATGTTAATATCAGTTTCAGTAGTATTAAAGATAATAATTAGATCATTTCTTTCATAAATTTGATAGTTAAATGTTTTTTTAAGTACATTAAGAGGGTGTTTAAAATCTTCTTGATAATAGTCTTTAACGCTTTTAATAAATGATAAATAGATATTATCAGCACCACTTAATTGACATTGTTGAGTTAAACGATTGGGGAATAACCATAGATGTAAATATACAAGCATAACCATGTCTGGATCATATTCAACAAAACTATCATCAGTAATATAATTTGCAAATAGCGTTAATTCACCAGGATTTACAGTTTGAATATATTCATCAATTCTGTTTTGAAATTCAGTAAATGGTATTTGTTTTGTAAAGAATTCATTGAAATGCATTAGATAAGATATTTTCATATTTCCTCCTTATAACTTATTACTATTATACTACATTTTATTAAAAATTGCAAAAATAATAGTCGGTAATAATCATTAAAACAAAAATAAAAAGATTATTTTATTAGTTGAAGAAAATTAAAAATTTGGTATAATATATAATATAATGAAGAATATTAAAGAAAGAGGAATTAATATGGACATTAGACGTAACAATGATGGTTGGATAGAAGTAATCTGCGGTAGCATGTTTGCTGGAAAAACTGAAGAACTAATTAGAAGAATTAATCGTATTAAATATGCTAAAAAAGATATTATTGTATTTAAGCCTAAGATTGATAATCGTTATGATAATATTCAAGTAGTTTCTCATTCAAATTTAAGAGTTGATGCGATTCCTATTTCATCTGCTAAAGAAGCTTGTAAACATCTTACGAATCTTCCATATGCAGTAGCGTTTGATGAAGTTCAATTCTTCAAAAAAGATATAGTAGATTTATGTGAACGCTTAGCTAATTCAGGTGTTAGAGTAATTTGTGCAGGACTTGATTTAGACTTTAGAGGTGAGCCTTTTGGGATTATGCCTAAACTTCTTTCTCATGCTGAATTTGTTACAAAGTTAAATGCTATTTGTACAGTATGCGGTGCACCAGCTACTCGTACACAAAGAATAATTAACGGAAGACCTGCTGATTATGATGATCCAATTATTTTAGTATCCGCTTCTGAAAAATATGAAGCAAGATGTAGATTCTGTCATCAAGTTCCTCATAAAAATTATGGAAAATAATCAAGATATCTTCTTCATGAAAGAAGCTTTAAAAGAAGCAAAGAAAGCTTATCTTAAAGAAGAAGTACCTGTTGGGTGTGTAATAGTTTATAATAATGAAATAATTGCAAGAGCTCACAATACTAGACATAAAAATAAATCAGCTTTAGATCACGCTGAAATAATTGCAATAAAAAAAGCAAACAAAAAACTTAATTCTTGGATGCTAGATGGTGCTACTATTTATGTCACTTTAGAACCTTGTCTAATGTGTGCCGGTGCAATATTCCAATCTAGAATTAAAAGAGTTGTTTATGCAGCAAGTGAACCTAAGTTTGGGGCATTTGGTAGTGTAATCAATGTTTCTAACCCTGAATATAAATTCAATCATAAGATTGAACTTACAAAAGGTGTTTTAGAAGAAGAATCAGCTTTATTATTAAAAACATTTTTTAAAGAAATTAGAACTAAAAAGCAATCATAAAAATGATTGCTTTATTTGTTTTTATAAAGTGTTTATGTTAAACTAATTAAAAAGAGGAATTATTTTATGAAGAAAACTTTAGATCAAAAACTACATTCAAGAAAATTAAAAAAACCAGGTATTTTATATATTATATTAGGATATGTTTGGAAGTTATTATTTTATAAAAAATACAATATTAATGTAACATATAAAACAGATATTAAAAAAGTAAAAGGCCCAATTATCTTACTTTCTAATCATGCTTCACGTCTTGACTATATGTTTACAGCATTACCACTTTTACCTAAAAAATTTAACTTTGTTGCAGGATACAATGAGTTTTTTAGATCACACCTTGCTGGAATATTTAAAATTATGAATGTTATTCCTAAAAAGAATTTTACTGCTGATATTTATACAATAAAAGAAGTAACAAGAATTATTAAGAAAAAAGGTAATATTATTTTATATCCAGAAGGAATGAGTTCAATATCTGGAGCTAATCAACCAGTTGCAGTAGGTACTGGAAAGTTTATTAAACATTTTAAATTACCAGTATATTATTCTTTAATTAAAGGTGGATATTTAACTAGTCCTAAATATGATTTAAAGGAAAGACTTGGACGTGTTGAAGTAGAATATGATATTTTACTTACAACTGAAGAAATAGAAAAACTTTCACCTACTGAAATTGAAGACTTAATTAATAAAACACTTTATCATGATGACTATGCTTGGAATAAAGAACAAAAGAATGAGTATAAAGTAGGAAACTTTGTTGCACATAACCTACATCATTTACTATATTGGTGTCCTAGATGTGGAAAAGAATTTACAATGAAGGGTGAATTTAATAAGATATACTGTACATCTTGTAATAATGGCGCAACCATAACTAATACATATGAAATGATTCCATTTGATGATACATGTATAATTCCTTCTACTCAAACAGAGTGGTTTAATAAAGAAAGAGCTCTTGCGAAAGAAGAAATTAAAGATCCTAATTTTAAACTAACTGAAAAAGTAAAACTAGGTGTACTCCCACTTTATAAAAATTTAAAAAATCAAGCCACATCTGAAATAGTTGGTGAAGGATTAATTACTTTAAATCATGATGGTCTTACCTATAATGGAACATACAATAATGAAGTAGTTGAAATGCATATTGGAATTAAAGAGCTTCCTACATATGGAATGTGTACAGATTTAACACGCTTTTATACTTTCTATAAGGGTAAATTTATTGAATTTTATCCAGAAGGTGAAACTGTTGAGAAATGGTTTTTAACTACTGAATCATTACATCGATTACATAATGGAAAATGGAGAGATTTTAATTAAAAGAGTTATTTTATAACTCTTTTTTTCTTGTTTATCTAGTTTAAAAAGAAGAAATTATTATTATCTTTGACATAGTATTTTATTTATTATATAATACTAATGTGGGGTGAAAATCTCATACTCTAAGAGAGTTAAAAAATAATTAATTTAATTATTTTAACTCTCTTAGAAATAAGGGAGTTTTTTGTGTTTATAACATATAATATAAATAAATGGAGGTGTTACACATGATTAAGATTTATTTAATAATTATGGTGATTATCTTTGTAAATGTATTATTAAGTAATAAAGCTAATAAACCTGAAAGGAGTAATGTGAAATGAAGAAAGTATTTTTAGTTTTTATGAGTTTAATGTTTATAATGTGTTTAGCTGGATGTGGTGTAAAAAAAGATATTACAAATTATGTTACTTTTCTTGAACAGTGGGACTATGGTGCTTATTCTTCAAATGCAGGTTATCCTATTTTTTTGAATTATAAAAATAATCACTCATATAAACTTGAAATTTTCGAGGGTTCCTTGTTGAGAGATGAAAAATGTTTAACTAAGGTATTTACAAACGAAGATATAGTAGAATGGATATTATTATATTCTGGTGACAATTTTAAATTCAAAAATGAACATTTTATGAACATAACTATATATAAAAATGATAAAAAAATAGGTTTTGCTACTTTAAAATTATATAATGGTTTTGATGAAGATTATTATAAATATAAGATTGAGTGTACAAATTTTGAATTAATAAATTAATAAATTAATACTTTTAAAAAATTATATATAGCAAGAAGAAGAATTAATTGAAATAG
>JAZOLP010000202.1:0-2169 GCA_045653225.1 Bacilli bacterium | reverse complement strand
TTTTTCAATTTCAGTATTTGCAGTACCACGAGCATTTAAAATTGTCCCACCTGTTGCACCACAAGCTTTTACAGCATCCATTACATCTTCTGTATAACCGCTATTTACTATAGCAAAAACCATTTCAAATTGATTTTCCATATTACTCACCTCTATTAGTTGTATTATTTATCATAAATTGATAAAGTGATAATCCCATTACTGAAGATATTGGGACAACAACAGCAACACCTTTTCCATTACGTACTGTTTTAAATTTTTCATCTAATGTATTTAAAACTTTCTTAATTTGATCATTTTTTACTACACTAAGAATTATCCCTTTTTCATTATTTAATCCTAAATTTTCAAGTACAGTATTAGGTGCAGTACCGTTTCCATACATAACCATTTGAAGATTAGATTCAAAGCCAGAAATTACATCTGCATAAAACTCAGTTTTATTACGATCTACAATTGTAATTATTAATTTTGCTTTTTTAATTGAAGAGTTTCGCTTATTTTCCATAAAACCACCTACATAAAATTAATAATTTGTTCATCATCTTCACTTAAGATTCGTTTCATCGCAATAGTTTCTTTTACTTTATTACCTACAATTGCTTTAAAACCAAGAAGCTGAATTGTAATAAGCGGAGTCATTGCGATTAACGCAACGATACCAAATCCATCACGTAAAATTGCAGATTCACCTAATAATTGATAACAAGAACCAATTGCAAAAGGAAGAATAAATGTTGAAGCCATTGGACCAGATGCAACACCACCGGAGTCAAAAGCAATAGCTGTATAAATTTTAGGAACAAACAGTGATAATGCTAAAGATATAAAATATCCAGGAATTACGATGTACATTAAATTAAAATCAAAAATAATTCTAACCATAGATAAGCATATCGCAATACCGACACCTATACATAATCCTATTGTCATTGAACGTTTAGTAATATAACCACCAGTTATTTCTTCTACTTGTTTCTTTAAAACATGAACAGCAGGTTCAGCAAGAACAACCAACATTCCCATAACAAAGCCTACCGGAATTAGCACATACTTATTGGCAGCAGCTAGTTCAACACCTAATTTATAACCAACAGGCATATAACCAATGTTTACAGCAGTTAAAAATAATACTAATCCTATAAATGTATAGCAAATACCAATAAATATTCTTTTTAAGTGTTTCCATGATTGTTTTAAGAATAAGAAATTAATTACTAAGAATGAAGCAACTACTAATCCTAATGCTAAAAAGACTTCTTTAATTACTTCAAAGAATTTATGAAAAATTTCATTAAATAAATCACCTTGTATTAAATATTCTTGCATCTTATAATCTAATGAGCCTTTACTAAATACACTTAATAAAAGAACCACTAAGATTGGGCCAACTGAGCATAATGCTACAATACCGAAGCTATCTTCTTTAGCATTTTTGCCACTTAAAACATTAGCAATACCTACACCCAATGCCATTAAGAATGGAACAGTAATAGGTCCTGTAGTTACACCTCCTGAGTCAAATCCAAGAGGTAGTAAATCTCCATTACCGTTAATTAACACTAAAATTCCAATTGCAAATAAAAGCATATAAAATAGCATTAATATATTAGATAAACTTTTCTTAAAAATTATTCTAACAATTGCAATAATGATAAAAGAGCCAACACCTACAGCAATACCTAGAGTAAGAACTGTTGGATTCATTACATTAGCAACTTGTTGAGCTAATACTTTTAAGTCAGGTTCAGCAATAGTGATTAATAATCCTAGTAAGAAAGAAACAATCAATAATAATCCAAGTTTTCTCTTTTTTGCAAGACCTGATCCAACACTTGACCCCATTGGTGTCATTGCTAAATCAGCACCTAGAGTAAATAATGCAATACCTATAATTAAAAACACTGTAGAAACTAGAAATGTAATTAATTCAGTATTTGTTAATTTAGCAAGAGGTGTAGCTATTAAAATTAATACAATAGCAACAATTGGCAATACTGACATTGATGCTTCTTTTATTTTATCAAATAAAACTTTCATATTATTGCTCCTTTCTTTTGGAATTAAAAAAGTAGAAACATTATATTTTCTACTTTTTACTTATATTTATTTTATCATATTTTATATTTTTTTTCAAATCATATAAAATATTTTTTTATTAAAAAAGAT
>JAZOLP010000201.1:0-5989 GCA_045653225.1 Bacilli bacterium | reverse complement strand
GTAAAAAATATGAAAATAAAAACTTCTAAAATATATTATTTAAAACAAGGTGATGAGTTTTATATCGATAAATTTTATTTTCATGTTTTATGGCCTAATAAAGATTTAGGGGATATAAACAATAATAGTTTGGTTATTTATAGTATTATATTTAATCATACATTTTTATTTACTGGTGATATTGAAAGTAAAGCTGAAAGTTTATTTGTAAAAAGTATTGGTAAATTAAAAGTTGATGTGCTTAAACTTGCACATCATGGTTCTAAAACTTCTAGTACGACTGCTTTTTTAAATATGATAGAATTTAAATATGCTGTTAGTATGAATGGTTATGCAAATTCTTTTGGCTTTCCACATCAAGTAGTAATTGACCGAATAAATAGTATTCAAGATGTGGTCTTGTTAAATACTTTAGACTATGGTACAATTACTTTTAAAAAATCTAACAAAAAGTTAAAAATATCAACTAGTTTTAAATAAAATAGTTGCTTTTGCTTGTTAAATCATTCATTTTATGATATAATAAATGCGTGAATTCCTCGGAGGTGAAAATAATGGCAAACATTAAACAACAAATTAAACGAGATATTACAAATAAGAAAAGAAATGAATTAAATAGCTCATTTGATTCATCTGTTAAAACTGCTATGGAAGCTTTCGAAGCTTGTGTTGAAGCAGGTAACAAAGAAGAAGCAACTAAAGCTTACCAATTCTTATGTAAGAAATTAGACAAATCTATTTCTAAGGGTGTACATAACAAACAATATGTTGCTCGTCAAAAATCTCGTTGTGCTAAAGCTTTAAACAAATTAGCATAATTAAATTAAGAAATCTAGATCTTTAAGGCGCCTTAAAGATCTTTTTCTTATTAAAAAAACTACTTAAGTTTTCCTTAAGTAGTTTAGTTATTAAGTTGTAGTAATATTAGTTCAATACCAATATTTTTATCAATTTTGCCGGATTTGATTTTATAGTCAAGTTCGGCCATTTTTATTACATAGTTTTCTAGGTCTTCAACACTGAAGTTTTTTGCATCTTTAACAATATAATATGCTCTACTTGATGAGACATTATAAAACCTAGAGATGTCATGTTGACTGTAACCTTGCTTTAATAGTTTTGCTGTTGTTAGTAAATCTTTAAGTGAATTTGAAATCATCGCAATTACACCACCAATATCCTTAGTTTGAAGTGCGAGAGTTTGATAGATTTTATTTGTTTTAATCAAATCTTTCGCAATAATTGCTTTAATTAAATTAAAGATTTCTTTACTTAAATCTCTTGTTACAAGTAATTTAACTACCTGTTCATCAATTGTTCCATCATTACCTACATAGTTCATAATTTTATCTAGTTCATTAACCATTCTTACTTGGTCTGAATTAATATATTCTAAGAATAGGTTAATTGCGCTGTCTTTGATTTCAATGTTTTTTGCAGCACATGTTCTAGTAATCCAACCTTTGATTTCAATTTCTTCTGAGTCAGAATAATCAATTATCATTGCGTAATTCTTTAGTGCTTTGAAAACTTCATTTGCTGGATTTGGTGTAATGTTAGTAGCATTAATGATGATGATACTTGTTTCAACAGGGTTTTTTAAATATTTTATGAAGTTTTTTACATCATTTCCAATTTCACCTTTAGTTGTTAAAAACGTAGGATTTCTTAAAATTATAATTTTTAAATCTTCTAAGAATGGTAAAGTGCAAGCATCTTCTAAAATTCTACTAAATGATGTTTGTTCCATATCATATTTTATGATACTAATTTGTTGTTTGTCGTAGCTAGAAATTATACGTGAAATTCTGTTTTGTATAAATATTTCAGCTGTACCTGTGAATAAATATAAATTTTCATCAACCATTTTATATTCGTCTCCTTATGTATATTATAACATATTTTATTAAAATAAAAAAGTAAAGTGTATAAAACTTAAGAAAAAGCACTAAAATAAAATGAGGTGATATAAAATGGAAAATCAAAAAAATTATTTTACTTTAAGAACTGATTTAGCATATGATAGTGTTGAAAATTATGGCAATAGTCATATAGATGGGTTAACAGAGTATAAAAAAAATATTCATGGAATTGATTTAGTAAAACATATTGTAAGAGAAAATGCTGAAGAAATTCTAAATAAAAAAGCTGGTATTTACTATACAATTGATTTTAAAAATCAAAATTATCATGATCATATAGTATCAAACAATTTAGAAAATATCTTAAGTGAAGTACTAATAGAATTACTAAATTCGCATAATTTAATTGGGAAAAAAGCATTAATCGTAGGGCTTGGAAATGATAATATTACTCCAGATGCTGTTGGTCCTTTTGTTGTTGATAATGTGATTGTTACTAGACATTTAAGTATAAATAATGAATTAAGTAGTGGTTATAGTGAGGTATCTGCTGTTAGTCCTGGTGTTATGGGGACAACAGGAATTGAAACTTATGATATTATTGAAGCAGTAAGAAACAAGGTAGATATTGATTATATTATTGTAGTTGACGCACTAGCTTCATCTAGTATTTCAAGGGTTAATAGGACTATTCAAATTACAGATACAGGCATTGCTCCAGGGTCTGGGGTAGGAAATAAACGCAAAGAGATTTCGTTTAATACGATGAGAATTCCAGTGTTCGCAATAGGAATTCCGACAGTTGTTGATGCGGTTACTATAGCAAGTAATACTATTGATTATGTTTTAAAATATTTGAATTTAGAAATTAAAGATAATTTACCGCTAGTAAATAAGTTATCACCAAGTGGAGTATTTATAGACTATGAGAATACACCTTCTGTAACTAAAGAAGTAAAAGAAGCATTACTTGGAAAAATAGGTTTATTATCAATTGAAGAACAAAGAAATTTATTTAATGAAGTATTGAGCGTTAATGGTTATAATTTAATGGTAACAAGTAAAGATATAGACTTAGAAGTTGAAGATTTATCTAAAATTGTTGCGTGGGGTATTAATAAAGCATTACATGAAAGTGTGAAGAATAACTAGTATGAAAAGGTTATTTGTATTAATTGTTTTATTTTTTGTGTTTTTGTTTGGTTTAACTGTAGGTGGTTCATACAATAAAGGTGCAAGCGAATTATTCGAAGAAACTAAAAATAAATTCGAAAATGAAATTAAGGATCCTAATAATGAATATGAAAGTTATTCTTTAGTTCCACAAGATAATTTTGTGAACAAAAGTGCTAAAAAAGCAGAGGATATTATTGAAAAAATTATCGATAAATTGTTTTCTTTCTTATCTTAAAAAAGATTTTTCTTTTTTAAGATTTTTTTAAAATAAAAAAAGCAATTTGATATAGTTTTGCTAATTATATAAGTGTAAAGACAATTTACAAAAGAAAAAGAGATTTACAAAATAATGTAGAGTTTATCTTGCAAAAGGTTAGTTTTTTTGGTATAATAACATAAAAAAGAGGTGCTATTATGAATTTACCAAATAAATTATCGTTATTTAGAATTATTTTAATACCAATCATTATGATGGTATATAGTATTGAACCTTTAAGAACTACTATGGTTTTTGATGGAGCATATCATTTATCACTTTGTAATGTAATTATTTTAGTATTAGCTGTAATCGGCGCACTTACAGATTTATTTGATGGTAAGTATGCTAGAAAGCATAATCTGGTGACTGATTTAGGCAAGTTTTTAGACCCTCTTGCTGACAAGTTATTAGTACTTACATTATTGTTAATTGTTTATGATCAATGTAATTATTATGGTGCTTTATATTATTATGATAATGGTGGTGCAAAAGAACTAGATCAATTATTAAGATGGTGGATGGTATTAGTAATTCTTGCAAGAGAATTTATGGTAACAGGTATTCGACTTGTTTCTGCAGGAAAAAAACAAGTTATCGCAGCAAGTTGGTATGGTAAAGTAAAAACTACATTACAATTTGTAACATTAATTGTGATGTTAGCAGGTTGTGCAGTTTTAGAAAATCCACAAACTGGCCAATTAGTTCCTTATAATCCAGCATATGTTGTATTTGTTTATATTCTGCTTATTGCAACATTATTTATGACTATCTTTAGTGGTTATGATTATATTATTAAAAATATTGATAACTTAAAAGATAATTCAGTAAAAAGTAAAAAGGTTCGTAAATCTCAAAAATAATTAAAGGAGAGATGAAATGGCAGAACGTAGAACTGCAAAACAACTTCAAGAAGAAGAAGTTGAGCAAAATGTTAAAATAAACGAAAAAGAAAAAGCATTAGCTGAAACTTTTAAAACAATAGAAAAAACTTATGGCAAAGGTTCAATTATGAGACTTGGCGATATTGTTGAAGACAAAGTTGATGTTATTCCTTCTGGATCTATTATGTTAGATTCTGCGATGGGAGTAGGAGGCTACCCTAAGGGACGAATTATTGAAATATTTGGTCCTGAATCAAGTGGTAAAACAACTTTCGCATTACATGCTATAGCAGAAGCACAAAGAAATGGAGGATATGCTGCATTTGTAGATGCGGAACATGCACTTGATCCTACTTATGCTAAAGCACTTGGTGTTGATATCGATAACTTAATTGTATCTCAACCTGATGATGGTGAACAAGCGTTAGAAATAGTTGAAGCATTAGTTAAGAGCAATGTAATTTCAATCATTGTAATTGACTCTGTTGCAGCATTAGTTCCAAAAGCTGAATTAGAAGGTGATATGGGATCTAGTCATGTTGGTCTTCAAGCAAGATTAATGTCACAAGCAATGCGAAAACTTGCTGGTGTAATTAATAAAAGTAAAACAGTTGCGATCTTTATTAATCAAATTAGAGAAAAAGTTGGAGTTTTATTTGGTAATCCTGAAACAACATCAGGAGGTAGAGCTTTAAAGTTTTATGCGTCTATTAGACTTGATATTAGACGTGTTGATCAAATTAAAGATGGAACAGATCCAATTGGTAATTTAACAAGAATCAAAGTAGTAAAAAATAAGGTTGCCCCTCCATTTAGAACTGCTGAGGTTGATATTATTTATGGTAAAGGTATTTCAAAAGAAGGTGAATTATTAGATCTTGCTGTGAAACTTGATATCATAGATAAAAGTGGCGCATGGTTTTCTTTTAATGGGGAAAAACTTGGTCAAGGACGTGAAAACGTTAAGGAATTATTAAAAAATAATCCAAATCTTTCAAGTGAACTTGAAAAACTTATTCGTGAAAAATTATAATTAAATAGAAAGAGGAAAATAAAAATGAGTGGAAAAGTAGTAGTATTTGATCATCCATTAATGACACACAAATTAGCAATTATTAGAAATGAAAAAACAAACACAAAAGACTTTCGTGAAACTGTAAGCGAAATAGCTAACTTAATGGCTTATGAAGCTACAAGAAATTTACCAGTAAAAGAAGTAGAAGTTAAAACTCCAATTTCTATAGCAAAAACTACAATGATTGATGGAGATATTGTTATTGTCCCTATTTTAAGAGCAGGTCAAGGTATGGTTGAAGGAATTCAAAGATTAATTCCCCAATCTAAAGTAGGTTATATTGGTTTATTTAGAAATGAAGAGACTTTAGAACCTGAACTTTATTTTGCTAAATTACCTTCTAATATTAGTGAAGCAACAGTAATCTTAGTTGACCCTATGCTTGCAACAGGAGGAAGTTGTGCAAAAGCTATTGAAGTGCTTAAAGAAAAAGGCGCTAAAAACATTATTTATATGGGTGTCGTTGGTGTTCAAGAAGGTATTGATAAAGTTCATTCTGCTCATCCAGACGTTGATATTTTCCTTGCAGCAAAAGATGAAAAATTAAATGAAAAAGGTTATATTGTTCCAGGCCTTGGTGACTGTGGCGATAGATTATTTGGCACAAAATAAAAATAATAGTCCTAACAAATAGTTAGGACTATTTTTATTTATTAAAAAATACTTTATCTACTGCTTCTAAGTAATCAAGACGTGGATTAAAACCTTGTTTAACAATAGTTCCATAATCTTTAAT
>JAZOLP010000200.1:0-29009 GCA_045653225.1 Bacilli bacterium | reverse complement strand
ATCTTCTGAATAAATTAATAAAAAAAATAGAATTTAATAAGATAAAAAAATAAAACATCATATCACCACTTTAATTTTAACATATTATAATTATTAAAACAATATGATATTATTGACATAATATTATTTTATTTTTAACATTATTTGTCAAATTATGATATAATAAATATTGAAAAGAGGTATATTATGTCAAATTTTAATGTAATCAATCCATATCCGTTCATTTATCATTTTAGAGACCCTCAACGTGTTTGTTTTTCAATAATCAAAGGGAAAACAAAATCAATAGTTGTCGACTGTGGTTATGGAATATTTAATATAAAAGAATTAGTAGAATCATATATTGATACACCATATATTGTTATTTGTACACATGGTCACATGGATCATTCTGCTGGAACATTTTTATTCGATAAAGTATACATCCCAAAAGATGATGAAGAGTTATATATAAAACATAATAGTATTGAAAAAAGAACAAAAAATATTATTGATGCGTTAAACAAAGGGTTAATCGATGAATCTTATGATAAAGATGCTTACATCAATATGCCACTTGCGGCATATGAACTTATTACTCCAGGAACTATTATTGATTTAGGTGATATGACTGTAGAAATTATTTCTATGGTAGGTCACACAAAAGGTTCTATCGGATTATTAATCAAAGAGCATAAAATTCTTTTTACAGGTGATGCTGCAATATCAATGATTTGGATGTTTTTAGAAGAATCTACTGATAAAGAAACTTATGTAAATATGTTAAAAAGAGTAATTAACTTAGATTTTACACATTTTATTACTGGACATTTAATGGTAGTATTTGAAAAAGAAATTTTTAATCATTATTTAGAAGTTGCGCTTGAAGCAAAACCAGAAAATTCAATTCCTGTTACTTTCCATAACTTTGAACGACCTAATACATATCAATACGCTAAAAAATTTGGTGAATTAAATATTGGTATTTGTTATCAAGAACCTAAAGAATAAAGAGTCAATGTTTCCATTGACTCTTTTTATTAGTCTAACTTATTTACCCAAACACCTTTTTTAACTAAAATGGTACCTATTACTATTTTAATTACTTCTAGAATCTCTGATAAAAAGTAAATATAAAATATATTTAGATTTGTTAATTTCACAAATAAGAATGTTATTCCAAATCTAATTACAATTGTAAATACACTATCAAATAAGAATGTAATAAAAATCTTTCCACCACTACGCATTATGAAATAACAAGTAATGCTGTAAGTTCTTACAACTACAAGGAAACTTGAAATAGCTATCAATTTACCAGCAACATCTAAAATATTACTATCAAATTTATAAAGCGATAAAATAGGATCTTTAACAAAGAACATTAATATAGTTATAAATAGCCCTAATACTACTGAGAAGAAAATATACTTAGTACTATCTTCTTTAGCTTCTTTTAATTGATTAGATCCTAATTGCTGACCTAATATGACAGAAATACCAATACCTACTGAAGTACCTAGTAAACCAAATAAATTACTAACTGTAGATACAATATTCATTGCGGCTACAACTTCTAATCCTTTAAATGAGAAACAATAATTTAATAAAGTCATTCCAAATGACCATAAAAATTCATTAATTAATAATAAATAAGAACCTTTAAAGATATTAATAAATGAATTTTTAGTAGGTAATAATCTTTTAAAAATACAATTTACAAAGTTATACTTCTTATTACAATGTGAAAAGATAACAACAATCACGCAACAAACAAATCTTGCTATAACAGTTGCAATAGCAGCTCCTTTAACACCAAGAGCAGGTAAACCAAACTTTCCAAAAATTAAAATATAATTTAAAATCATATTTAATACTACAGCAATTATATTTGCTAACATTGGAATAAATGTTTGTTTAGCTTCTCTTAGACATGTACTATAAATTTCTGTAATAACAAATGGTAATAAACCAAATATCATAATTGATAAATATTCTTTTCCAAATTTTATTACTTCTTCTGGGTTAACGCTATCTAAATTTTCTTCATGAATGAATAAATTAAATAAAGAATCATCAAAAAGTGTAAATACTAAGATTCCTAAAAGTAAAATAACAAAACATATAATCCACTTATATCTTATTGTTTCTTTTACCCCATCTATATTTTTTGCACCATGGTATTGAGTAGCAAAAATACTAGGTCCTGCAGTTGCACCAAACACAGCTAAATTGAATATAAACATAAATTGATTTGCTATTGCAACACCATTATATTCTGCCGGAGTAAGTTGCCCAACCATTAAATTATCTAAAAGTCCGACAAATTGAGTTATTAGTTGAGATAGGACAATAGGTATACAAACAATCAATAAATTCTTATAAAATTGCTTATTTCCAATAAATTTTTTTAACATAATTTACTAAAACTCCTTTCGATAATTTAATATGTAATTATATAATTTTATAATCTCTCATCTTCTCACAGATGAGTTTTTTTAATTATTTAAGATAATTTTACTTAAAAATATTAAGTAAAATCAAACTAATTTCACTTTATTGACACTTTTAATTTAAAACTAAATGCTGTGTTCTTCTGCGTTAATTACTCTAAAATTTAAGCCTTCATAAAAATCAGGTTCATGACAAACTAAAATAACAGTACCTTCATATTCTTCGATTGCTTCACGAAGTGCTTCTTTTGCAAGAACATCTAAATGATTAGTAGGTTCATCTAGAATTAAGCAATTACTATCTTGAATAGTTAACTTACAAAGTCTTACCTTAGCAGCTTCACCACCTGATAGTGTTATAATTTGTGATTCAATATTTTGATTAGTTAATCCGGATGCAGATAAGAAATAATGTATTTCTCCGTTATTAAGTGTTGGAAATGAATCTCTAATTTCTTCAAAAGGAGTATTTCTATTTCCAGGTACTTCTTGTTCAAAATAATTTATATCCACCGCAGGACTTTTTGTTACTGATCCACTTATTGGTTTTAAGTCACCAACCAATGATTTTACCAAAGTAGTTTTTCCTATACCATTACTACCTTTAATAACAACTCTTTCCCCTCTTAAGATTTCTAAATTAATAGGTTTAGAAAGTGGTTTGTCATATCCTATTACTAAATCTTCACATCTAAATAATACTTTACCAGTACTTTTTGAAAATTTAAATACGAAGTGTGGTTTGATTTTTTCCTTACCTTTATCAATTAGTTCCATCTTATCAAGTTTCTTTTGTCTACTATTGGCCATACTACGAGTTGCAACTCTTGCTTTATTACGAGCAATAAAGTCTTCCATTTTAGCAATTTCTTTTTGTTGAGCTTCGTATGCCGCATCAAGTTGACGCATTTTTACCGCATATGCTTGTTTGAAATAATCTAAATTTCCAGAATATCTAGTTAACACACCATTATCAATATGATAAATAACATTAACTACTTCATTTAAGAATATTTCATCATGGGAAATAACAATAAATGCATTTTCAAAATTTTGTAAATAATTTTTTAACCATGTTACATGAATTTCATCTAAAAAGTTAGTAGGTTCGTCTAAAATTAAAACTTGAGGATTTTCAAGTAAAAGTTTAGTAAGTAATACTTTAGCACGTTGTCCTCCTGAAAGTTCATCTACTAAAGAATCTAAACCAATTTCTTTTAAACCTAAGCCAAAGGCTACTTCTTCTATTTTACTATCAATTAAATAGAAACCTGAATTTTCTAAATAGCTTTGCATTTCACCTATTTCTTCTAATGCAGAATTCATTTCATCTTCTGTCATATCTCCCATTTGCATATAAAGATTATTAATTTCTTCTTCATATAAGAACATGTCTTTAAATGCTGTTCTTAGTGTTTCACGAATAGTAACACCAGGAATAAGTGATGAAAATTGGTCTAAGTAACCAACTTTTAAATGTTTAGCCCATTCAATTTTACCTTCTTCTGGAAGTTCTTTTCCCATTAGAATATTAATAAATGTTGACTTACCTTCACCATTTGCGCCTACAAGGCCAATGTGTTCACCTTTTAATAATCTAAATGATGCATTTTTTAATATAACTCTTTCACCAAATCCATGTGAAACATTTGTAACATTAAGTAAACTCATAATTGCTCCTTATATTTAATTCTTATCTATTATACCAAATTTTAGTTAATTTTTCTAATAATATGACTAAATGAAAAAAAAACAACTCTTTATTAAAGAGTTGTTTTAGTTTTAAAATTATTCGATATCTTTAGTTGGATCGAAACCAAGTCTTGCAAGAGTTTCAACAACATATGATTGTTTGTATTCATCTTCTGGTTTACGATTATAATAAGATTTGAAGAATTCTAAGTTAGCTTGTTCATAAGGAATCTTAGCAAGGTTAGCAATGATTCTTGTAGAACGGTCAATTAACTTCTTATTAGTTGGTAATACTTGTACCATCCAGTTACCATAAACTCTACCCATCTTAGCCATAGTAGCTGTAGACATTAAGTTGAATGATAATTTGATTAATAAGTGAGTCATTAAATCTGTACAAGTACGAGGAAGTTTAACAGGGATATGAATTTCTTTATCGCTCTTAACTTCATCAGTGATTTCACCAAAACGAATTACATAACCTTCAGAGAAGTTGTCTTTTTCTTTGTTGAACCAAGCAAGAACATCTTTATTAGCTGAATTATTAATATCCATACATAATAATCTTGCAGGTTTACGTGAATAACGTGATTCATCAACTTCATTACCAATGTTGTAATCTAATACTTCTTCACCACTTACATGTGGAGGATTGTTAATGATTTGTTGATCAGCATTCATTCTGATATAATCTTCTTTACCCCATTCTAGACCTTTGATAGGACGACGGAATAAATGTTGCCATGCAACTGTGTTAGGGTATAGAGGGTCTTTAACATAAGCCCAGCTTACTTGTGCATTCTTATCAGCAAATTTTTTGAATGGAGGAAGTGTAAATGTAGGTTGACGTTCAGTTGTATCTGTCATGATATCTAGTAAATAATCATGAGTAAGATAAGTTACTAAACCTTTTTCCATATAAGTGTTGTATTCAAGTTCAACAGCTTTTGCTAAACCTTCAAGTGCAGCACCTGATGATAATTGGTCTAATAAATCTTGATGAGCATCTGCATAAGCATCTAAATCTAATGCACCTTTACCAGCAACATTAACAACTTTTAATTCGTCTTCTGTTAAATGTTGTTGCATCCATTTATATGAAGCAGCTTCTAATGCAGCACCAGCAACTAATAATTCAACAGTTGTAACTTGCATACGAGTTGAACCAGCAACAGCCATGTTACCTACGAATAGAGGAATTTTAATGATGTCAGGGCGGTCAAATGATTCTTTAACTCTGTCTAAGTGAGCATATAGAATTTCTTTAGGATTACAGTATAAGTAGAATGTTTTACAACCATTTTCTTGGCCTTGTAAAGCAGCACCATTAACTGAAGCAGAAAGACCACATTCAGCTAAAGCAACAACTACGTCACCAGGACCAACATTAGCTTCAACAACTTGTTGACGACCAAATGTTAAATAGTCTTCAAAGTTTTCAACTGAGTGAACAAGTGCACGGTCACCACCAGTTGTATGAGAATTAGTTACTTCACTAATTTTCATTAATTCTTCTTTTTTAGCAGGTAATACTTGAGTTAAAGATGTCCAGAAATATCTCCATGCAGCATCTAATTGGATAGCCATACGACCAGATGCACCTACTGAAGAGAATAGAACAGTCTTATGATTATTCATTGCATCAACGATTGCATCTACTAATGCTTCGAATTCAGGAGTATGGAAAGCTTCTTTAGCTTTTGCAGGAATATATTTGTCTGCAGCTAAAATTAATTTAATACCTTCAGCAGTACTTCTTGCAATTGTTGCACTTAAATTTTTAGTAATAGGATTTGATTGTTCTGTTGGAATAACACCTAAGTGGAATTGTTTTTCATTTTCTAAGAAGTCTTTTGATGCTTCTTCTGGTGTTAATATTGTCTTGTAAATCATATAAAAATTATCTCCTTTTTTGATTTTACTTTTACGTATTTATTATACCATAAATTGTCATTATATTCAAGTTTATAGTATAAGTTTTTATTTAATATTTTCTTTATAAGGGATTGAGTCAATTACAAACTCTTTAGTAACTGAAATACTTGCTGCAAGACTAGCTATTTCGCAAGATTCTTTTAAATTTTTACCTTCTAAGAGTGCCGATGCAAGTACGCCATTATACGTATCACCAGCACCAGTAGTATTAACTGGTGTGACTTTTCTGCAATCAATCTTATAAATACTATCATTTTCTTTAACTATTGAACCTAATTCACCAAGTGTAATAACAATATTTTGATATTCTAAATTTTTTATTTCTTCTAAATTTTCTATTCCAAATAAAACTTTAGCTTCATGTTCATTAGGAGTTAATAAATAAACACTTTTTAATATTTCTTTAGGTAATTTTTTTGCAGGAGCTGGATTTAGAATAACTAAAGTATCATATTTATTAGCGAGTTCAATTGCTTTGAACAATGATTCATCGCTCATTTCTAATTGTAGTAATAAATATTTACTAGTTTTAATTTCATTTTCGAATAATAAAACATCATCTTCTGTCATTTCACTAGATACACCAGGATAACAAACAACTCTATTACGTCCTAATTTATCAATCATAATACAAGCAGATGCACTTTTTTTATTATCTCTTTTAACAACAAAAGCATTAATATTTTCTTTTATTAATGTTTTTTCTACTTTTTCTGCTATTTCATCATTACCACATAATGTTAAAAAAGAAACATTTGCGCCATATCTTTTAGCCGCAACAGCTTGGTTATAACCTTTACCACCATATTCAATATGATATGTATTAGCTACAACTGTTTCTCCTTCTTCATTGAAATGATCCATTTTCATAAAAATAGATTCACCACTAAGACCGATAACACTAATTTTATTTTGCTTCATATTTTTTCCTCAAATTTTAAAAAAAGCTCAAATTTCTTTGAGCTTTAATTTTTATTTATTTTCTAATTCTTTTTGTTTTAAAGCATCACGATATGAGATTTCAAGTTGATTATATGGAATTTTAATACCTGCTTTATTCATTTCATCATAAACAGTTTCTAATAAATCAAATGTTACATCCCAATAATTTTCATTTTTAACCCATACTTTACAAGAAAGTTTAATCGCACTTGCACCCCATTCCGAAATTCTTACAGCAGGAGCAGGATCTTTTAAAATTAATTGATGTTTTGAGCAAATATCAAGAATTAATTGCTTAGCTTGTTTGAAATCTTCTTGGTAATCAATCGCAAATACTAAATCAACTCTACGTGTAGCTTTAGTACTATAATTAATAACATTTCCACCAATTAAAGCACCATTTGGAATTAAAACAACTTTATTATCAGGTGTTTTAAGATGTGTATAGAAAATTCTAATATCTTCAACTGTACCACTTGTACCTTGGCATTCAATATAATCATCAACTTTAAATGGTCTTAAGAATAAAATTAAAATACCACCCGCAAAGTTAGATAATGTACCTTGAACAGCTAAACTTATCCCTAGACCTGCTGCAGTAATTAAACCAGCTACACTAGAAGTATCAATTCCTAAGAATGCAATAGCCATTAATAATAATAATAATTTTACAATCTTATTTGATAAATAATAAACAACTTGTACAATTGTTTTGTCGACATTACGCTTAATCATACGTTTTTTTACGCGTTTTGTAACGCAATCAACAATCTTACATAAAATTAATAATACAATAAATACTACTAATACTTCAATACATTTATTTACAAAATTTTGAAGTGCAGTAGGTAGTCCCCAATCAAAACTGAATATTTTATCTAGTAATGTAGGTTCTTTAACAACTTCTTCTGCTTCTGGGATTGCAGGATCAGTTGCAGCAGATAAAAACCAATTCATATAAACCTCCGAATTAAATTAGTTATTTTATATATTTATATTTTACACCAAATACATATTTTTTTCAAGCACATGAATTACAAATTTTTCAAATCTTTGATATTTGCAACTTGAGAACGATAAATGTTTGCGTATACACCATTTTGTTTAATTAATGATTCATGGTTACCTTCTTCTACTTTTATTCCATGATCTAAAACAAAAATATTATCAGCATTATAAATTGTTGACAGACGATGTGCAATAACTATTACAGTTCTATTTTTACAAGCAATAGCCAAAGATTGCTTTATGATATTTTCCGTTTCTGTATCAATGTGAGAAGTTGCTTCATCCATAATTAATATCGACGGATTATGAATAATCGCTCTTGCAAGACTTATAATTTGTTTCTCACCAGCACTCATATTAATACCATTTCTTGATAATTCTTGATGAATTCCTAGTGGGAATTTATTAATTAATTTATCTCCACCCATTGATTTTAAAACTTCAATAATTTCTTCATCTGTAACATCTTCTTTACCAAATCTAATATTTGATGCGATGTCCCCTTTGATCATTATTGGTTCTTGTAAAACAATACCAATATGTTTGCGATATGTACGTTTAGGAATAGATGAGATATCAATATCATCAACATAAATAGCTCCAGATAATGGATCTGTTAAATCATAAAATCTAAGTAATAAATTCATCATAGAACTTTTTCCACTACCTGTATGACCAACAAGACCAATCATTTGACCAGCTTTTATATCCATTGAAACACCTTTTAATACATAGTCATTTTTAGTATATCCAAACCAAATATTATCAAATTTAATATCACCATTATATCTATTAATTTCTCCCTTAGTGCTATCTTCAACAGGAGCTTCAATTAATTTATGAATTCTGTCTATTTGAACATGTGAATGTTCAAATGCACTAATTTGTGTAAATATAATATTAATTGGTTCAACAAGTCTTGATAAATAATCACTATACGCATAAATTAAACCTGCAGTTATTACAACTCCAGCAACATTCATATATTGAAGGCCAAAATAAACAACTATTAATGTAGTTATTGAAGCTTTTAATACATTAATTAAATTCCAACCAAGTGTAGTACTTAATTTAATTTCTTTTAATTGTTCCTTACGATAGTCTTCATTAATTTGATTAAATTCACTTACTGTCTGTTTTCTAAAATTAAATACTTGTAAGATTTGAATACCATTAATTATTTCGTTTATTTTTGCCGTTAATAAACTTCTTGATTCATTAACGCTTTCTGCAATATTATTCAACTTTTTAAGGAAAAATTTTATCCAAAAATAAATAAATGGATAAGCAATAAATGTTATAATCGCAAGTTTAAAATCTAATACAAACATTCCAACATAAGCAAGAATAAAACTTAATACAGCCGCAGCAAATAATAATAATAACTGACGATACATAATAATCATGCCATCTACATCTCTTGTTATTCTTGTAGCCATTTTACCAGCAGGTTCTTCTTCAAAATAAGAAATAGGTAGATATTCAATATTTTTAAACGCCCTAGTTCTACCTTCATTTGCAAGATAATTTATAACTTTATTAATTGAAAATGCTTGAATGAACCCACAAATAATAGTAAGTAATGTCTTAACAAATATTAAAACTACATATAAAATTAAAGAAGGAATAATGGGTTCATAAAAACTAAAAATTTCTTCTTTATTAAGTTTAACAGCATTATAAGAATATTCATAATTATCATCTTTTGTTAACAATACATAATTATCATTAACTAAATCTATTTTTTTATCGTTTCCATTAACATAATCATCAACAAAGAAAAAGCCACTTTTATAAATAATTATCGTTACTTTTTTAATTACCAAATCATCATTATCTAAATATCTAGTTTGTTTATAAAAATTATTATTATATGAAACACTATATTCATCTAATTCAGTCACTTGATTCCATTCAAATTCAATACCTAAAATATAATCATCTAATACAGTTTTAACTAATAATGGTGATATAAAAGCTAAAGCTTGAATGATAATAATCATTAAAAAGCTTATATAAAACCAGTGCATCTTACCTTTTAAAAACTTAAATAATCTTTTATAGTTCTTCATAAGTATCACCTTTTATTTGAATTAAATATTGCATCTTATACCAATTATCATATTTTAATAATTCATGATGGGTACCAATATCAGTTATTCGTCCATTTTGAAGTACTATAATTTTGTCTGCAAGCGCTATTGCGCTAAAACAATGCGCAACTATAATATTTGTTTTACCAACTCTAGTTTCTTTTAGTTGTCTAATAATATTTGTTTCAGTTAATGCGTCAACAGCACTTAAAGAATCATCAAGGATTAAAATTTCAGGATCTTTTACAAGCGCACGAGCAATTGATAATCTTTGACGTTGACCACCAGATAACGAACTTCCTAGTTCACTTACTAATGTTTGTTCCCCATGAACAAGTTCTTTTAAATCTTTTTTGAAATCTGCAACCATCATTGCTTTATCAATTTGTTCATGAGTTGCAGCAGGATTACCTATTAAAATATTATCATCTACACTTCTTCTAAACAAAATATGTTCTTGAGGTACATAACCAACCATATTTCTAATATCATCAATTTTATATTCTTCTATTGGAACATTATCTATTTTAATAGTTCCACTAGAGACATTAAATTCTCTTAATAATTGTCTTATTAAAGTAGATTTACCACTTCCTGTAGGACCTACAATTCCTATTGTTTCACCACTTTTTATTTTTAAAATAATATTTGATAAAACATAAAAGTCATCAAATGGGTATTTAAATGATACATTTTCAAATGAAATATCATTAAATTTCATAATATTTACAGGTGTATTAACATCTTCAACTTCAGTCTTTAAATCCATAATTTCAAAGAATCTAACAGATGCGATATTAATACTACTAATAGTATTTAAAACATTACTAAGTCCAATTAATGGACCATAAAGCATGCCAATGTATAATAAGAAACTCACTAAATCCCCAGGTGAAATTAAAGTTTTAATAACCATAAATGCACCTATTCCTATTGCTATAAAATATGCGATGGCATAAATTAATTCAAACATAGGAACAAATAAAGATTCAAACATTTGAATATGCCACCATGAGGCAGTATCATTATCTATTGCTTTTTTAGTTTTCTTATAATCTTCTTCTTCTATTCCATAAGCACGAACTGTTTTTACACTTTCAATTGATTCTAAAACACTTTCTGTCATATCACCATAAATTTGATGATGTTTTTTATAATATTCTCGTTTTTTCTTTCTTATATTATTTAAAATAAAGATTGCAAAAGGCATAAATGCAATTGAAATAATTGTAAGAAGTGGATTAATTGTCAACATTACAGTTACAGCTGCAACAATATTAACAAAATAATAAATTACATTTTGTAAAAATGATGTCGCAAGTCCACTTACTGTATTTAAATCATTTGAAATTCTTGCAATTAAATCGCCTTTTGTATATTTTTCATATACTGAAGAATCAAGAAAGAATAGATGTTCAAGATATTGTTCTCTTAATTTAAATGATAAATCCTGACCTAATTTATTCATTGTATAATGGTAATAAATATTAACTAAATATACCATTATTGGAATAATTAATATTCCAACAATATACATAATTATTCTATAACTATCAACATTCCCCATTACAATATCATCTATCGCAATACCCAATACTTTAGTAGGTATTACTGGCATAACTGATACGAACAATAATGCAAGTCCACATAATAAATATTGTTTTAAATTTGCTTTAAAGAACCATTTTAGTCTTTTAAATGTCTGTAATATTTCTTTCATAAGTTCTTTACCTCATATTATTACTTAGTAATAATTTCAATACCTTCTTCTGTTACTAATATTGTATGCTCCCATTGAGCTGATAATTTTCCATCATAAGTATAGATAGTCCAACCATTTCCACTATCTTGATAAATAAGTCTTGAGCCTTCATTAACCATTGGTTCAATTGTAAATACCATACCAGGAACAATTAACATTCCAGTTCCTTTTTTACCTACATGAGAAACATATGGATCTTCATGCATTTCAAGGCCAACACCATGACCACCAATTTCTTTGACAATACTATATCCATTCTTTTTAGCATGATTAAATATTATTTCACCTAAATCACCAAGTCTTGTTTTCCATGGAACAATAGCTTCAACCGCCAAGTCTAAACACTCTTTTGCAACTCTTACTAACTTTATAGCATTTTCTTTAGCATTTCCTATTATATACATTCTTGATGCATCTGCGTAATATCCATTATAGATTGTAGTAACATCAACATTTACAATGTCACCCTCTTTTAATTTTTCTTTTTTAGATGGAATACCATGACATACTGCATCATTTACCGAAACACAAACACTTTTAGGAAATCCCTCATAATTAAGTGGAGCAGGAATTGCACCGTGTTCAATTGTAAAATTATGAACTAAAGTATTTATATCTTCTGTTGTCATTCCCGCTTTAATATTTTCTGCAACCATATCTAAAATAGCAGTATTAATAACACCAGCAGCTTTTATACCTTCAATTTGTTCTTTTGTTTTAATCATTTTAGGCGTTGGTACAATAATGTTTTTCTTTTTATATTCTAATAATCTATCCTTTATTTTATCATAAGCTATATTCATAATAAAATCACCTCTAATTCCTTATTATTATACCACTTTTTAATATTAAAAGAAAGAAAATGGCTAATGCTTTCGCATTAGCCATTTAAATATTTTTGGTTTTATCTATTGTACATACCTTCAACAGCAGTAGCTAAAGTAATAGTTTCAGTAGTTTCACCAACTTTAACTTCTACAGTATAAGTAACAACTTGAGAGAATTCAGGTTGAGCAATAATACGACCGTTTTCACTTAAGATAGAAGCATATTTTTCATCTACAGTAATAGAGTATTCAGCATCTTTATAAGTAGTTAATAATTCGTATTCAGCTTTAACTAATTCTAAGAATTCATACCAAATTTCAAGGTTGTTTTCAAGCATTGGAGCAGGACAATGTTTACCATCAAAGAAATGATGTCCTTTAACTCTTTCAATACCTAAATCATATTGAACCATTAATGAAGCAACTAATTGAGCAGTTACTTGCCATGTATACCATAAGTCAGAACCTCTGTTAACACATGATTCAATACCGATTGAGTTTAAGTTACCACCTGAACCACAGATTAAACCTGCAACAGTTTGGCCATAACTCCACCATGTTGGACCCATGTAGTATTCACCATCAACGATCTTAACTGGGAAGTCTTGAGAGTTGAAGTATTCTTCTACTGGTCTATTATCAATCTTAGCCCATGAGTAGCCAGCATTGAATGTTTCTGTTGAGCTAATAGTACCATCAGCATTATAAACATGAGTTGTACCTCTTGATTTATAATCATAAGTAGCAGGAAGTTTAATAGTAGTCTTTTGACCATTGATTTCGAAATAGAAGTCATTAGATGCAGTCCATACTAAGTCTAGTAATGGAGTATCATCAGCTTTAACACCTGTAGGCATCCAACTGAAGATTAATTCGCCTGCAGCGTTCTTCTTATCTGAGTTAGAGTAGTAACGAGCATTAGAGTCACCTGCATGCCATGCACCATGTTCATGATCTAGTGTAGCATAGATTTCATCAGTAGCAGCACCATTATTAGAACCTTTATTACCAGTTACATAGTGGATAGATACATCAGCACTACCAGTTGTAAAGTAAGAAGCATGGTTATCTGTATCAGCAGTTGAATCGAAACCAGCTGTATAGTGAACAGTAATGAATTCAAGACCAGTGTCTTTAATAGAGTTTGTATAATAATCACCACTTGCATTACCAGCAGCTTTATATTCATCATTAATCTTCATTTCATGGTTGTAGAAAATCTTACTTACACTACCAAAGATATCAGCAAGATAAGCACCACCGATAGATAGATCATATCTTAAGAAATGATTACTTTCATGATTTTCAACAGCGAATGTTAATGCTTCAGACATTTCAGCAGTTAATACTGTAACAACGAAATCATAATATACATCAGCACTTACAGAAGCACGGATTGTAGCAACACCAGCATTAACACCAGTAACTTTACCGTTTGCATCAACTGTAGCGATTTCAGTATTTAATGAAGACCAAGTAACAGCAACTTTAGAACCATCACGTTTGATATATTCTGCGAATAATTCAACTGATCCATCGATTTCAACATAAGATTCAGTAACATATTCAGCATTGAAATGATCTGGAGAGTAAACTTCTAATTCAAATGAATCAGTAGCACCTGAAGATGATTTAGATTTGATTGTAATAGTAGTTTTACCATTTGCAATTGCAGTAATGAAACCTTTGTCATCGATTGAAGCAACATTAGGATTACTTGAAGTGAATTCAACAGTCTTAATGTTAGCATCAGCAGGGTTAATAGTCCAAGTTAATTGAAGAGTTTCAAATCTCTTAATTTCAGTAACTTTGTTATCAATTACGATTGAAGTAACAGGAGTAGCTTCAATGAATTTAGCATATAAAGTAATACCATCATTTGCATGAGAAACTGTAGTTACAGCTTCACCAGTAAATTCAGGATTTGTATACCAACCAACAAACTTGTAGTTTTCTAAGTTAGCAGTAGGTAATGTAATTTCTTCATAGTAACCATATTGTTTAGGTTCAGCAGCACTTAACTTATTCCAGAAACTATTAGCATTTTCATAAACTGAGTGGTCAACAGATGTATATGAAGTACCAGGTCTTACAACAATTCCTTTTAAGAATGCACGGAATGCATAAGAAATACCATAGATCATATCACCAGAGTAAGCAGTTTGATTAATTAATGCTTTTAAACCAAGAACGTTACAGTTATTAGAAGCACAATCTCTTACAGATAATTCATATAAGTATTCAGCAAGCCATAACCATTTTTCTCTTGGAGTTTGACCATTAGCAAGTTCAACATCTTTATCCATAAATGTATGGTAATCGATATCAGCAAAGCTACCAGTTGAAATATCATCAGCTGAAGTATAGCCTTTACCTAATACTGAACTATAATCATTAACGAAGTCTTGAACAAGTTCTGCTCTTGTAGCATATAAGATACTACCACCATTTGTTTCATAATTTACATAGTAGAATGTAGCTTCTAACCAGTTAGCATAAACTTTTGTATCAGCAGTAACAGTAATTTGTTTTACATATTCATCAGAACCTTCAACTAAAGACCAACCTAAGAAGATACAACCATATTTAGTTGGAGTTGGTAAATCAAGTTTAGTTCCATCAACAGCAGAGAATACTAATTCTTCAGCTTCACCACCGTCTAATTCATATTCAACATCAAAGATTTCAGCCCATTGAGCGTATAATTTAACAGCACCAGTCCATTCTTTTTGGATTTCTTTATAAACTTTTGTTCCTTCAGCATCTAATGACCAACCTAAGAATTTATAACCTTCTTTAGTTGCAGTAGGAAGAGCAACTTTTTGTCCTTCTAAGTATTTAACGTCATAACCAGGTTGAACAAAACCACCGTTTAATTCATAACTTAAGTCAGAGTAAACTTCAGGAGTACCAATTTCTTGAACAATCTTCCAAGCAGCATATAATTCATCACAAGTAGCAGGATCAGTTACGATACCATAGTCAGTTGCATGAATATATCCTGATGGTAATGGTAATCCGTAATAGTTGCCTTCATAATTCATTGTAGCAGCACCTAAGTTAGAGTTACCAGCAGCATATTTATCTTGACGATAAGCAGTATTTTCATAAACGTTAAATTTAACATTACATTCAGAACCAGCTTTAGAATATCTTACAGAAAGGATAGTACCAGATAATTTACCAAAGAAGTTGTGGATAACATTAATCTTAGTACCAGCAGGAGCATTACGTAACATCATACCACAAGTATAGTAACCTTCTTTAGCAACGAAGCTATTGTCGATTACATTAATAACTTCAGCATTACATCCTGTAGAACCTAGCATAATACACCAGTCATCAGTAATCCAATCAAATGTATTTCCGATAAATTCAATAACACCAGCTGAATTGTACATAGCGATACAGTCAGAAAGACTTGAGTTATCAGTACTTTCATGAGTGAAGTAGTTGTTTTCAAATTTAGCATTTGTAACAGCTGTGTCATTTGCAAATACACCTTTTAAGTAAGTAGATGTACCTGTATTGAAGTAAGAGTTAGATAATACGAAATTAGAAACAGCACCATCAGTTACAACAATAGCATTACGGTTAGTTGTACCATTCTTTAAGAATGTAGTAGCAACACTGTGAATGTTAGTTAATGTTGTATTGTTAGCTTGAACTTTAACATTAGCACCAGCACCAAGTTGAACACCATCTAGAGTGAATCCAGCAGCAGCAACAACAATTGGTTGAGCTAGAACAGCTTCTTCTTTTCTTTCAGCAGTACCAGCAACACCATGGTTAGGACCATAAATAGTGATGTTAGCAACACTAATTGTAATAGCTTCATCATAAGTACCAGCTGTTAAATAGATTTCAGCACCTTCAGTTGCAGCAGCTAAAGCTTCAGCAATTGTCTTATAAGCAGCATCAGCACCAACGATTAATTTACCATTTAACCAAGCTTCTTCTTGAGAAGGAATTTCTTCAGCAGAAGTTAAGTCATTAGTATGAGAAGCATTAACAAACATTGAATCAGTAATTGAAGCAAAGCCCCAATAGTTAGAATCACAAGAAACACTTGCTTTAGTAGAAGAGTTCTTAACGATAATTGTATCTTTACTATTGATTACAGTATTGTAGTTACATACGAAATTAGTATTATCAGCAGATAATGCAGAAGCTGAGTCAATTCTTAATAACATGTATGAATTATCAACAGTATTATAGTACATTTCACAGTTAACTTGATCAGTTGCAGTTCCAGAGAATGAAGCAAATCTAATAACACCGTGAGAACCAGCAGTTTGACCGTTATTTAAGAATGTATTGTTTTCGATTAATACATTAACAGCACCATATTTTTGTAACCATAATAAGTATTGTGAATAATTTTCGAAATGGTTATTAGTAACGATTAAGTTACCAGTAATACCAACAGAAGCACCATTACCTAGTTTAACAGCATCGTTGTAGTTAACTGATCTACCTACGAATACGTTACCATCCATTAATAAGTTATGGATATTAGTTGTATGAAGAATCATTGGACGGTCATTAGTAACAGAAGCATCTGTAGAGAATTTGTTATTTGTAATAACAACGTTAGAAACTTTATTAGAACCATTAACAGCTAAATCAAATGGAGCAGTATTACTTAAGTTACCAACGTTTGCAGTACATTTATCAGCAATGATATTTGTTAAAGTAATAGAATCAGCACTTTGGCTAGCTAAAGCCTTAACTCTACCAGCACCAGTTAATGTAATACCATCGATAACGATGTTATCATTAGCAATAATTAAATCACCAGTAATAATAGCTTCAGCACCACGATTTTCAATATTAGGGTTAACACCAGCATTAGGACCTTTGATAGTTACAGATTTATCAATTGTAGCACCTTCATAAGTACCAGCAGCAAGAACGATTGTATCACCCTTAGCAGCAGCAGCGATAGCTTCAGCTAATGTCTTATATTCTTCTTCAGCACCAACTTTAATAACTTTAGGCATTGAAGATTCTTTTTCAGCCCATTGAGCATATAATGTTACATCACCAACAACTTCTGCACCAATTGAAGTTACGAATTCAGCAGAGTCAGCAGCAAGTGTCCAACCTTTGAATGTATAACCAACTTTAACAGGAGTAGGAAGTGAAGAAACACCGATTGTTTCTACATAAGAATTTACATATTCACCTTCAAAACGACCAAAGTCTAATTCATAGTTAATAGCGAATGTTCTATAAACTTCTTCAGTATCAGACCATTTAGCATATAATTTAATATCACCGATAGTTCCAGCAGGTAATTCTAAGAATGATTCACGATAGTAGTCATCGAAACACCAACCTACAAATTCAACACCATCACGCATTGGAACTTCAATAACAAATGGAAGTTCACTTAATGTATATTCATATTTAGGATTTGCAGCAACTGTTACAACTTTAGTTGGAACATTTTCAGCCCACCAAGCTTCAGTATCAAGACCAGCAAAGTCCATTGAAAGTGGTGAAGCAATTTGACCTTGTTGTAAGAATGCAGCTACGTTAGCACGCCAATATTTGTTATAGTTAGCAGCACTTGAAGCGTTCTTCATATATGTTAAACCAGCATATGAAGGATTGTATTCTAACATGAAGTCATAGAACCAAGCCCATTTAGCAGCAAGTTCAGCATCTTTCCAGAATGCAGCTAAACCAAAGTTAGCAGATTTAGAATTGAAGTTAGCAGCAGTTAAACCAGTTAAACCATATTTAGCAGAATAATCAGCTAAGAAATCAGCAACGATTGCTTCAAAATTATCATAAATGTAAGCAACAGAATCAACAGAGAATGTACCACCGTTTGTATCATATTCAATCTTATAAACTGTTTCTTCATAAACAGCATATAATTTAATATCATCTCTAGTACCTTGAGCAATTTCAGTAATGATTGCACCATTAGCACTTAAACTCCAACCTTTGAATGTATAACCAGGTAATGAAGCACTCATTTCAAGTTTAAGACCAGTAGAACTTAAGTATTCAACAGGAGCATTAGCAGAAAGTGTACCACCATTTAATTCATAGCTAATTGCAAAGTTATCTTTTAATAATGCATATTCAGCTTTGAAGCTTAAATCACCCATTTGATCAGCAGAAATCTTATCAAAAATTTGAACTAAGCTTAATGTAGCTTTACCAGTAGATGGATCACCATCAAAGCTTACGATGTCGCCTTCTTTAACAGCATTTCTGAAAGCTTCAGTAGCTGCTAAATTACCATAACTATCAGAGATAACTAATAAGTAATCACCTTCAACAGTTAAAGCTTCACCAGATTGAGCAATCTTAGATACTTTATAAGAACCATCTTCTTGTCTAGTAATACAAACACGGAATGAGAATGTAGCATTTGTATGAGATCCTACTTTGAATAAGAAGATTTCAGATGCATAAACACCCCAGAAGTTAGAGTTTGCAGTAGCTGTAATAGTTTCTTCTTTAGCTACAGACCAACCAAGGAATGCATGATTTTCTTTTTGTGCAACAGGTAATAATGTTTCAACACCTACAGAGTATTGGTAAACAACTGCAGGAACAGTTGGATCAGATGGTAAGTATTTAGCAGCATATTGTTCAAATGTTAAACCAGTACGATCTGTACCGTAACCAGCTGTATTAGCAGTACCACAAAGATTTAATAATGTATGAACTTCACCACGAGCTTCAGCTTGTCCATCAGCAGATGATAATTCAGCTTTACCTCTAGCAACACGATCAGCATTAATTAAATTTAACATCCAAGACCATTTTGCACCATATTCAGAACTTGTTAAGAATTTATAACCAGCACTTGAACCATCACCCATATAACTTCTTGCGAAGAAGTCAGAACCATCAGCAGCAACAGTTTTGCCTGAATGTTTGTTGAAATCAACTACGAAATCAGCAACCATTTCTGCATGATTTGCATATGGATAACCAGTAACAAATGAACCACCGTTTAAATCATAAGTAATATTAAATACATCTAGTTTCCATGTAGCTTTAACAGAAACATCACCAGTTGTACCTAAAGCAACTTTAGTAACAGGGTTACCTTCAGCATCAACCCAACCTAAGAATGTATGATTAGCTTTTGTAGGTTCGCCTAAAACAACTTCGTCTTCTACAGTGAATGTAGCAGGATTGCCTTCAGCATTAACACCACCATCTAAATCATAGTTAATGTTGTAGTTAACAACTTCCCATTTAGCATAAACTTTAACATCACCAGTTGAACCAGCAGCAATTTGACTAACTTTAACTGTGCATTCTTCATCTGAATACCAACCAGCGAAAGCATAACCAACTTTAGTTGGAGCAGCTAATTCAATTGGAGTATTTAATGTGTTATAACCAGCAGGGTTTTCTTCTGAGTTAACACCACCATTTAATACATATTCAATAGCGAAATCACTTTCACTAACATTGATTTTTAAGATGAATGCTTTTTCATTTTCAGCATCATAAGAGTATGCAATAATGATAGCTTCACCTACACCAACTGCAGTGATTTTACCATTTTGGTCAACAACAGCAACATCTGGGTTAGCAGATTCCCATTTAACTGCAGCGTCAGTATAAACTGGATTTAATTTATAAGCAACAGTTTGAGATGCGCCTTTTAACATATTAGGGTTGTATTCTGTAAAGACAACTTCTGGTAATTCACTAGATAATACAGTAACGTATGCCTTATCAAAAACAACAGCCTTTTGTGACCATTCAACTTTAATTTCAGTTTCACCAATGCCAACACCTATTAATTGTCCATTAACAAATTTGGCAACAGATTCATCACTTGATGTGTATACAAGTTCTTCTCTAACTTGTTTTGCATCATAGTTTGAACCAGTAGCAATATTAATGTCAAGATTTGCAGTTTGGCCTACTTTTACAGTATATTCATCGCTTCCGAAAGCAATTTTAACTGTATCAGATGCAGCTGTACATGCTGCGATACCTAAAACTACAAATAGAGACACTAAAACTAAGAAAATTCTTTTTCTCAAATTCATGTAAATTCTCCTTTTCCTTTCGAACTTTTTACACTTTATTATAACACTTTTTCAAACTTTTGACAAGCGTTTTCATAGTTATTTTATAAATTTATTACATAAATTGCAAAATAAGGTGCCTTTTTTCACTTTCTCTCAATAATTTTTTCCTACTTTATAATAAAAATAAAGGCACTTTAAAAGTGCCTTTTATTTCTATAAATAAGGTGTATATTGAATAACCGAAGTTAAAGTAATAGAATCACTAATACCATCTTTTTCGACAGTAATTGTATAATTTACAGTCTTAGAAATTGGAGATGTTTTTATAACTCTACCAGCAGCATTTACATATTCAGTATTACCAGAAGTAAAACTAATATTATATCCTTGTTTAACAAATTGTAACACTTGATATTCTATTAATACAAGTTCTTTAAAATGAGACCAGAAACCCGCTTCTCTCATAGTTTGAGGGCAGTTTTTACCACTGAAATAGTGATGAGAAACAACATCATCAATTGTTAAATCATTTTCATCCATTAATTTAGCTACTAATTTAGCTAGACGTTGCCATGTATAATAAATATCATCACCTTCTGTGATACATGATTCAATACCAATTGAGTTATTATTTCCACCATAGTTGCTAATCTTACGATATGTTTCAGAATACCACGTTTTGCCTAAATAATATTGGCCATTTCTAATTACACAACGAATACCATTATCATTAATATCTGCAGTTGTTAAAATTTTACCATTATTTGTCGGAGCAATAATTGTTGATTTTACGCCATCAATTGCATAATATCCGTCCACTGTTATAGTTATTTCTGGATATTTATTAGAACCATAAACACCACTTGCTACTTCTTCATAAGTTCTATTACCATCACCAGCATGATAAGATCTTTCATTGTCTGGAATATTATGATAACAAGAACTATTATCAATTACATATTGATAACTAGCACCATAAGATGAACCTGTAGAAGAATTATAATTATAATAAACAGTGTCACTCCAATCTTTTGCAGTATAATCAACATCACCTGTATCATGAACACAAATATATTCTTTCTTAAAGATGGTACCAGGTCTAACACCATTTCCAAGAGGAGCAATATTTTCAGTGATAACTAAATCTTCAAATAAATAACCAATTACGCTTGTACGTAATTCTTGAGAATAAATTCGTTGCCAACCTGTAACTTTAATATTTTTAACAATATTATTTGATGTAGCTATAGTTGTAAAATATTGTAAGACTTCGTTCATTGAAGCATAATCTTCAACCACTGTAATACCAATTGAAGTATTAATAGATTCATAACCTTTTAATGAAACTAAAATTTCAGTATAGCCAACTTTAACACCAAATACATTACCATCTGCATCAACAGTTGCAACTTTTTCATTTAAACTCTTAAATGTATAACCATCAAATGAAGTAGTACCTTCTAAATCAAATACGGAAACTAATAATTTTGATGCTTCATTTTCTTCAACAGTAACTAAATTATTTTCAAATTCTAATTCCATATGAGGATAATACCATTTAGGAGTTAAAACTAAATTACCTTCAATTTCATCTTTATATGAAAGTTGAGTATAAACACCTTCATAACCTTCGATAATCCATCCACCAAATACATAATATTCACGTTCTAATGTTGGAAGTATGAATGGAAATTCGCCAGTATTATATGAATTAGGTGCATCACTTGGCATAATTAATAAATCATTTTGATTTAATTCATAAGTTAAACTAAACTCTTTACCTAAAACAGTTACAGTAGTCGATACTTCTTCAACAGTACCATCAGGATATGTACCAATTAAAGTAATAGTTGTGGTACCAGGTGTTACACCAAATAATTTACAACTATTTTTTGTTGTAGAATCAAATTCAACAATTTCTTCATTTTCAATTTCCCAAGTGAATGTAGGAGTATCTCCTTGTGACGTTGTCTTAGCAGTCAACTTTGTTGTTGCATTATGATAAAAAGACAATGTACCACTAATTTCAAATGTAGCATTAGTAATAATTTCATTCCATTTTGCAACTAAAGTAAAATCACTTTCAACAGCAGTATTAAAATCATATAATTCTTCTTCTAAATACCACCCCAAAAATTCATAACCATCTTTATTTACTTCCGCTTTTTCAACTAATGAACCTTTTTTTACTTCTACCTCTTTGACTAATTCATCATCACTCATAAACTTTATTGTATATTTTTTACCACAACTAGTACTAAGAGTTGCAATAAAAACAACAGCAATTAATAAAAAAATTCTTTGAATGTTTTTCATTTTTATTTATCCTCACTTTTCCGATATATATTATACTAACTTTTTAACTAAATTTCAAGAAAAAAAGGAACTACTTTGTAGTTCCTTGTTATTTTTTAAAAAACTTTTTAATTTTTTCGAACATATTATTACCGCTTGTTTCATCAGTATTCGCAAGTTCTTTAAATAATTCTTTTTGTTTTGCAGTTAAGTTAGTAGGAGTAATAACTTTTACAATTACTATTTGATTACCAATTTTCTTTGTAATCTTATTATCAATACCTTTTTCAGATAATCTATATTTATCTCCTGTTTGAGTTCCAGCTTTAATTGTCATCTTAACAGGGCCATGAATTGTTTTAACATCAATAGAATCTCCAAGTGCAGCCTGACTGAATGTAATAGGTAATTCTAATAAAATATTATTTCCATCTCTTACAAAGAATTCGTGATCTCTTACTGTTACATGAACAAATAAGTCACCTTGACTTCCTCCTCTTGTGCCTGCTTCACCTTCACCAGCGACACGAATAGTTTGATCATTATCAATACCACCTGGAATATTAACTTCAATATTTTTAGAAACACGGCGTCTACCTTGACCATTACAATCAGGACAAGCTTTAGTAATTTTTTTACCAGTACCACGACATTCAGGGCATTCAGCTTCTGAACGCATTTGCCCTAAAATAGTATTTTGTACAGTAATTACTCTACCTCTACCGCTACATCTTCCACAGGTTGAAATATCACTCTTCGAATAAGCACCAGTTCCACCACATTTAGTACATGTGTCAAAACGAGCAAACTTAATTTCTTTTCTTACACCATAACATGCTTCTTCAAAAGTAAGTGTAACATCTTGTTCAATATCTCTTCCCCTAGTAGGACCACTTTTCGATGAACGTTGTCCACCACCAAAGAAGCTACTAAAAATATCTTCAAATCCACCAAATCCAGAGAAACCATCAAACCCTTGTCCACCAAATCCTTGATTTACATCTTCAGTACCAAATCTATCATAATTAGATCTTTTTTCAGGATCACTTAAACAATCATATGCTACTTGAATTTCTGCAAATCTTTCATTCGCATTTGGTTCTTTACAAATATCAGGATGATATTTTTTCGCAAGAGTACGATAAGCTTTTTTTATGTCTTCTTGTGAGGCGTCTTTTGGCACACCTAGTACTTCATAATAATCTTTCTTTGCAGCCATTAATTAAGCCTCCAATCATATTTATTATATTAAAATCTATTTATCTGAAACATCTTCGAAATCAGCATTAATAGTGCCGTCATCGTTTTGAGTTCCTGATTGAGCTTGTTGTTGAGTTTGAGCTTTTTGATAAGCTTTAGTAGCAACACCTTGAGCAGCAGTTAATAATGCTTCTTTCTTAGTTTTAATTAATTCTAAATCAGAACCATTTAATGCTTCTTCTAATTCTTTAATTGCAGCTTCAACTTGATTTTTTTCATCTTCAGTTACATCTCCACCTAAATCTTTAATAGAAGATTGGATTTGGAAGATGTATTGAGAACATTCATTTCTTAAATCAGCTTCTTCTTTTTTAGCTTTATCAGCATCTGCATTTGCTTCAGCTTCTTTAACCATACGATCAATCTCTTCATCTGATAAGCTTGAATTACCAGTAATTGTAATAGTTTGAACTTTACCTGTACCTAAATCTTTTGCAGATACATGTACGATACCATTAGCATCAATATCAAATTTAACTTCAATTTGAGGAACACCACGAGGTGCTAGAGGAATACCAGATAATTGGAAACGACCTAATGTCTTATTATCTGCAGCCATACTTCTTTCACCTTGAACTACATGGATATCAACAGCTGGTTGATTATCTGCAGCAGTTGAGAACACTTGTGATTTAGTTGTAGGAATAGTAGTATTACGTGGGATAATTACAGTTGAAACACCACCTAAAGTTTCAATACCTAATGAAAGTGGAGTAACGTCTAATAATAATACATCATTAACATCACCAGCAAGTACACCAGCTTGAATAGCAGCACCCATAGCAACTACTTCATCAGGGTTAATCGAACGGTTAGGTTCTTTTCCAAGTTCTCTTCTAACTAATTCTTGAACACATGGAACACGTGTAGAACCACCAACAAGTAATACTTGGTCTAAATCTCTTGCAGTAATTTTAGCTTGTTTTAAAGCATCTCTAACTGCAACACATGTAGAATCTACTAAATCTTTAATTAATGATTCAAATGTTGCGCGAGTTACCGAAACATCAAAGTGAATAGGCATACCATTAGTCATTGTGATAAATGGAATATTTACATTAGCAGTTGTTACATTACTTAATGTCTTTTTAGCTTCTTCAGCAGCAAGTTTTAATCTGAACATTGCAGATTTATCACTAGATAAATCAATACCATTTATTTTCTTGAATTCGCTAATTAAATGATTAACTAAACGATTATCAAAGTCATCACCACCTAGTTTATTATTACCAGCTGTTGATAATACTTCGTAAGTTCCATCAGCTAAGCTTAATACTGAAACGTCATATGTTCCACCACCAAGGTCATAAACTAAAATAGTTTGTTCTTTATCTTGATTTTTATCAATACCATATGCTAGTGCAGCAGCTGTAGGTTCGTTAATAATACGTTTAACTTCAAGGCCAGCAATTTTACCAGCATCTTTTGTAGCTTGACGTTGAGCATCATTAAAATATGCAGGAACTGTTATAACAGCTTCTGTAACAGGAGTTCCAAGATATGCTTCAGCAGTAGCTTTTAAGTTTTGAAGAATCATTGCAGAAATTTCTTGAGGTGTATAATCTTTATTTGTTGAATTAACATGTACTTTATAATCAGTACCCATATGACGTTTTACAGAGAATACTGTATCAAGGTTAGTTGCAGCTTGACGACGTGCATTTTCACCAACAATAATTTCACCATTTCTAAACGCAACAACTGATGGAGTTGTTCTAAAACCATCTGTGTTTACAATAACAGTAGCTTCGCCACCTTCAATAACAGATACACATGAATTTGTTGTACCTAAGTCAATACCAATAATTTTACTCATAATTTATTTTCCTCCTAAATTTATTTATAATTATTATTTACTTACTTTAACCATTGCAGGTCTTAATACTCTATCTTTATACATGTAGCCAGTCATTACAACTTCTACTACTAAGTTTGATTCAACACCTTCTACTTCAACTGTTTCAAGTGCTGAATGGAATGATGGATCAAAAGGTTTATTTAAACAATCAATTTGTACAACGCCATAGTTTTCTAAAATATTTTTCAAACGATTATTAACCATAATAAATCCACTTAAAAAATTCTTTAATACTTGATCATCAGTTTTAAAACTTACAGCCTTATCAAAGATATCTAGTGTTTCAATAGATTCCATTAAGAAATCTTGTAAAGCATATTTACGATCTCTTTGTTTTTCTTCTAAAACACGTTTTTTATAGTTTTCAAATTCAGCTTGTTTTCTTAACAATTGATCTAAAAGTTTCGCATTTTCTTCTTGTAATTCAATGAATGCAGGTTCTTTAGTGATATCAATTTTAGATTTCTTCGTTTTCTTTTTTGGTGTTTCTTCAACTTGTTCTTCGCTAGTTACTTCCTCAAGAACTTCTTCTTTTTTATTTTCTTCCATTTCACCCTCCTATTTTATATTATTAACAAGTGCTTTTAAAAATGAAATCACTTGTCGATATTTCATTCTAAGTGGTCCATAAATTGTTATTGCACCAGTATGATGTTTACTAGTAAAATAAGCAGTAACACAAGCACATCTTTTCATAATGTCAAGATTATTTTCACTACCTAATTTAATTGAAATACCTGTGGCAAGAGGACTTGCAATAACAGGTATAGGTCCCGCATCAAACTCTACAATTTGATAAATAGATCCATCTTTTAAACAATTAATATAACTTTGAGCTAGATTTAAATCCGCAAAGTCATAATGATTTAATATGTTATATTGTCCAATAATCGTTCTTTTATCATCAACTAATTTACGAATATTTCTTAAACATAATTCTAATACAGCTTGTGCATTAGTAATATAATCAAAGTAATTATCTGTTGTTATATTAATTATTTTCGCATTTTTAAAATCATTAAGTAACATATTGTGTAATTTTTCATTTAAAAATTCTATAGTATTTTCAATACTTTGTACATTTATTCCTTCTGGAATCATGACTTCTCTATGTAATACTAATCCTTGATCTGTCACAAGAACAAATATTCCTTTACGATTCTTTAAATATACAAAATCTATTTTTTTAATAATAGAATTATATGCAGTTTTTTCTAAGACTACAGCTCCGTAATTGAAATCTTTGTTATTTACAATACTTTCAACTAACTTTTCTAATATTTCTTTAATAGATAACTTAGAATTTTCAAAAAATTGTGCAATTTGTTCATCTAGTTCCTCTTGAACATCATCAATATTCATAAGTTCTTCAACATACAAGCGATAACCTTTTTCAGTAGGAATTCTACCACTAGAAGTATGTGTTTTTTCTAGATAACCTAATTCTTCTAAAAGCGCCATTTCATTTCTTAACGTTGCAGTTGAAACATCAAGTCCTTCACATTTTGACAAAACACTTGATCCAATAGGTTCTGCACTAGGACTCTCGGTATACCCTTCAACTACAGCAATCATTATCTTTTTTTGTCTATCTGTAAGCATCGATTTTCTCCTTTTTAGCACTCTCATCACTTATCTGCTAATAGTATATCACAAACAATTAGCACTGTCAAGTATTAAGTGCTAATTTTTAATATTTTATGCTTAAATTTAATTAAATATACAAAAAAAGTGAAGAATTACTTCTTCACTTTAAATACGGATTATATTTTAACGCATCACTTAGAACAAATTTTTCATCATGTCCTGGATATACTAAGATACTATGATTCATTTTTTTAATTCTTGTTAATGTATTTTTTAATATTACAACATTACCAGTAGGTAAATCAGTTCTTCCGACGCTCATTGGAAATAATACATCACCACAAAATAACATATTATCAATCAAATAGCTTAAAGAACAATTAGTATGACCCGGATGGTATAGTACTTTAATTTGTATATCTTCAAGACTCAAAATAGCACCTTCATCAATAAATGATACACAGTTTAGGTCAATGTTAAAATTATCATTAATTCCAAATAAGTTCGCACATGATAATGTGTTATCTAAAATTTTCTTATAAGCATTTTTATGCATGAAAACATTACATTTAAATTCTTTTAAATAATCATTTAATTTAATAAAATGATCATAATGTCCATGAGTTAAAAATATACCTAAAACTTTTTTTGTTCCAATAAATTGTTTTAAAGTTTTCAAATTATTAGCAGGATCTATTATAATACATACTTCTTGATTATATATTAAATATGAATTTGCTGTATAGCCATAATCACAAAAACTTTCAACTTTTAAATTCATTATTTTGATGCAGGTAAGCTTGCAGCAGCAATAGATTGTCCTACACGACGAGTCCATTCATCAGGTGTAACAATTTGAATTTCATTATATTCAGGGAATACATTCTTTAATACTTCATTAGCTTTTTCAATAATAATGTCTCCACCTTCACCACTAGTTACTCGTCCTAATAATAATAAATATTTAATATCATAGAATTCTGAGTAATAAGCAATACTATAACCTAAGTAAGTACCAATATTTTCATATATTTCTTTAGCACGTGGATCATGTTCTTTCATTAAACCTTGAACAACTTTTAATTTTTCAGCAGGAGATGCATTTTCATCAAGTTCAATTCCAGCAAAACCAGCAAGTTTAATAACACCGTCTTGGCTGAAGTATTTAACACCACAACCATAGTCTCCACTCCATTCATCTACCATAGCACCTTTGTTATAGTCAACAGGAACAAACGCAAGTTCTGATAACCAACCATTTAAGTTACCATCTTTATTAACATAACCAGCAGCTTCA
>JAZOLP010000199.1:0-2739 GCA_045653225.1 Bacilli bacterium | reverse complement strand
GTTTTTTTGAAAAAAATATATTTTTTTGTCAAATTTTACTTATATAATTACCTATTAAATAATTTAATACTATTCAAAAAACTTAAATTTGTACTTTGATATACTATATAAGCTGAAAATAGAATAAATACAATAAATATTAATAAATAACTAACAACAATTTTAGACGTTATAATTGGGCCTCTTAAATTACAAGCAATACTATCAATCACTGAACTTAATAAAGAAACTAAAACAATTGATAGACACACACCATCATAACCAAAAACTAATCTTATTAACGAAGTTACAATTCCTAATAAGATTGCGTAAATAATTTTACCATTAGGAGTTTTAGGCGATGTAGCAAAATCTGTGGCTAAAAATACAGCACCAAATATAATACTTCCTGATAAAATATTATAAGTCGGAAACCAAATCCCATATAATGGACCATCTATTTTATTAACTAAAGCACATGCCCAACTTATTATGAATACTGTAGCAACGTAAAAAATAGGAACACGCCAATTAATTGATTTTCTAACAATTAAATAAATATATGCTAAAAGACATAAAACACCACTTACTTCACCTAAGTTACCACCCTTAAAACCAATAAATAAGTTAATGATACTACCAAATTGTCCTACAAGCATATTGTATCTAAATTTTAAGTTTCCTAGATTTAGCATTAATTCTCTCATAGCTGGAACAGGAGCTGTAGCAGCAGTAATGTTTAATGTTTTAGATAAAATTAGCACTTGTTCCATTGTTGCTTGATTAATAATTCTATAAAAAACAATATAACATAAAAGATACCCCATTAAAGCAGGATTAAATTTATTTTTACCAAATCCACCAAACAACATTTTAAAACAAATATTGCCAACAAAACATCCAAAAATAATAACATATAATGGAACTCATACTGGCAATAATAAACTAATTAATAAGCCAGTAATAAAACCAAAATTATAATGAACTTCATGAATTAATTTTTTTATGTTTTTTGTTTTTCCAAAACATAATAAGTATATTGTTTCAAAAAAGAAACTAAAAAACATACCAACAGAAACATTAATAATTGGTCTAAATAAATTATAAATATTTCTAATTTCTCCATTAATAAATGGTATTAAACCATTAATAACAAAACCAAACATAATAAGTGAAATAAATACAACTAATTGATCATACATCATTCTTGTTGTAGACATACTACCTGAATCAACAGAACGAATAAATGGTGTTTTACTAATCAAAAATCTTTTCATAATTTCACCTACTTTTTAACCGTTAATTTTACTTCTTTTGATTCGCTTAGCAAATCTTTAGCAAGACCAACAGTTTCACTAACATCAACACGTGATGGACAAATATATGAACATAATCCACAACGAACACATTTCATAGTATTTAGAGACTCTAGTTTTTGAATCTTATTTTCTTCATATGCTTTTTTAATAAGTGTTGGAGTTAATTTAACTGGACAAATATCAGCACATTTACCACAACCAATACATTTTAAAGTAATAACGGTTTCACTTTTTAAAAGCACAACAACATTATTTACATTAGATGTAATAACAAAATCATCATTAGTCATAGATTTTCCAGATAAAGGTCCTCCAGCAATTACATATGCTTCTTCTAAACCATCAATGTATCCACCACAATATTCTAATAAAGCACTAAACTTAGTACCAATCTTAACTCTTAAATTTTTTGGTTGTTTAATACCTTCACCGCTAATTGTAATGACTTTTTCAATTAAAGGTTTATTTTCTTCTACAGCTTCACATACAGCAATTGCAGTTTGAACATTATTAACAACAACTCCAATTTCACGTGGCAAAGCTGAATAAGTTTTCTTTGTTACACGTTCAACAATATGTTTTTCCCAACCAACAGGATATTTATCTTTTAATAAAAATAATGTTATATCTTTTTCATTTGCTAATTCTTCTTTTAATAATGCTACAGCTTCTACTTTTGCTTTTTTAATCGCAATAACAGCTTTTTTTGCGCCATTAGCTTTCATTATATACTTTAAGCCACGAATCATTTTTTTAGCATTTTCTAAAATAGAAATAAAATCGCAAGTAATATATGGTTCACATTCAGCAGCATTAATTATAATTAAGTTAGCATTTTGTTTAGGCAAGTATTTCGCATAAGTAGGAAAGCCTGCACCACCAAGTCCGACTATACCTGCATTTTTAACAATATTTACAATTTCATCTTTTGTAAAATCAATTGAACTAGGAGCAGTATAATATGGAGTTTCTTTACCATCGTTTATAATCTCTAACATTTCAATGACTTTCCCACTAGAATGAAGCATTTTTTTTACTTCATTAACTGTACCACTAACACTAGAACATATTGGATGAGCATATCGATCTTCACGATATAAAATAGGTTGTCCCATTTTAACATAGCTTCCAATCTCAACTACTTTTTTATAAACTATATTATTACATTCAATTGGAAAATATACAGCATGTGGATTTAAAACATTTTCTATAGGTGTTTTAATAGATAAACGTTTTTTTCCATGAATTTTCACTCCATGTACTTTGAGAAACATACGATTCCTCCTTTATTTATTTGCTATTATCAAATAAAACGTACTAATAGCATTTTACTATACAATTATATCATAATTTGTAAAAACTTGCGAGAAATTAAGTCATTTAACTAAAAAAACAACTAAAAAATCTACTCCTATCTAATAAAATCAATTATTATAAGAGT
>JAZOLP010000198.1:0-2252 GCA_045653225.1 Bacilli bacterium | reverse complement strand
AAAATATAAATTGTTTTCCAGATATTAGAATAACTATGGATTATATATTAAATAACATTATAAAATAAAAAAAAGGCTATTTTGAAGTGAACCCCATTTTGGACACTTTATAAAAAAGAGCTTTTAATGTAAAATAACATCTCAAGAAAGTGAGGTGTTATTTTTTATGGCTACAAAAGGACAAAAATTTAATAAGTATACTGAAGAATTAAAACTTGAAATCGTGAATAAATATTTAAATAATCAAGGTTCTTCAAGAAGTCTAGCTAAAGAATATGGGATATCATATAAAAGTGTAGAAACAATGATTTATACTTATAAAAAGCAAGGACACTTAAATAATAGAAATTATAATAAAGGAAGAAGAAAAGAAGAAAATATTGATTATAAAGAAAGATATGAAATATTAAAAAAATACCAAGCCTTCTTAAAGGCACAACGAGAGAAAAAGTAACGTTTATTAATCTATATATTAATAAATATAAACTTTCAAATATGTGTGCCGTTTTAGAAATAAGTAAAAGAACCTATTATAAATATAGAAATTCTGATGATCCAGATTATTTAGATTATTTAATGATCAAAAGTGTATTTAATAAATCTAAAGGCACATATGGATATCGTAGGATAACTGAAGGCTTGAAGATTGAGTATGGTGTAATATTTAATCACAAAAAAGTAGCTAGAATAATGAGAAAATATTATTTAAAGCCTGAATATATTAAAAGAATTAGACCTTCAAACTATAAAAGAATTGAAGAGAACGTTCAACCAAATATATTAAAAAGAGATTTTAAAGCAAACAAACCTAATCAAAAATGGACTACCGACATTACATATTTAATATTTCAAAATAAGCGTTTATATTTATCTACAATCTTAGATTTATACGATAGAAAAGTTGTAGCTTATAAAATTTCTAAATTTAATAATAACCAATTAGTTATAGATACATTGAATGAAGCAATATCCAAAAGAAAAGATGTATATGGTTTAATCCTACATAGTGATCAAGGTTTCCAATATACATCATTTGAATATAATTCCATTTGCAAATCAAACGGAATTACTATTTCTATGTCTAGAAAAGGAACCCCAATTGATGATTCGCCGATGGAAAGCTGGCATGGTATTCTAAAAAAAGAAACCTTGCACAATAATAATATCACATCTTTACAAGAATACAAAAAACTTGTAGAAGATTGGATATTATTTTATAACACAGATAGAATAAAGTCAAAAAAACGTTAGAAATTTATCTAACGCCTTTTTTATTTTTGTGAACTATTTAGGGTTCACTTCACATTGTAGACTTTTTATATTTTATTTTTTTCGCTTTTAAATAATAATACACTATACATAACTATAAGAGGTAAAATTAACATACCTAAGCATTGTATAAATTTATTATTAAATAGAAAAAACGATTCACAAACAAATATAGATATTATTAAAGATATTAAATATCTCATCTGTTTACTTTTTGTTTTTTTCATAAGTTACACAAAATTTGTGTTTCCCACCTTTCAAAACTCCCCTTCCAAAAGAGGTGAAAGTATTATAACACATTAAAATAAATTTGTAAAATAAAAAAGAGAATTTCTCTTTTTTAATATAATCTTGAACCTAATATTATAGCAAGTAATATATATAAAACTATTATTATTATAAAACCATTATTACCTCTTGAAGTGCAATTTGTTTGCACATGTACATTTTCGCAATTATTATTAGTACTCATTTTACACCTCCTATATATATGCTCCAAGTATGATTATTAAAAGAATAAATAATACCAAAACTATAGCTGCTCCAGATACACCAGAATTACAACACATATAATCTTTCCTCCTTTTTTATTAATTTCATAGTATTTTAAGAATTTTTTGTAAAATTGTGAATATATATATTGAATTTTCTATTTCAATTTGTTAAAATATTAGTTGTATGGTGATTGTACATCGTATTATTTAAGAAAGGAGAGGCTAACATGCCAAAGAAAACTGAAGAAAAGAATACTAAGGGTACAAAAAAAGCAACTAAAGCTGCAGTTTCTAAAAAAGCTACTAATACTAAAAAAGTTGTTAAAGCTGAAAAAGTAAAAGTTGAAGTAAAAGAAGTTAATGTTGTAAAAAAAGAAAAAAAGAAAGGAAATAGTTTACTAAATAACACTCCATTTGTTGTTGCATGCTGTGTAATTATCTTATTAGTGGCTGTACTTGTATTTGTACTATGTATCAAAAGAGTTCCAG
>JAZOLP010000197.1:0-7447 GCA_045653225.1 Bacilli bacterium | reverse complement strand
ACATTAACCCAACCAACCACCCTTAAAAATATTTATACATATAAAATAAAATAATAATAAAATATTAATATAAATACTAATTTTTATAAAAATAAATAAACCTCCCCCCTAAAAATAGATTTTAGTTGTAATTAATAAATTATAAATATTCTATTTTATATAATATAATACAAGATAAAAAATCATAATTTTAAGGTTTTTAAAAAATTTCTTAAAAATTTTTTAGTAAGTACTTAGCCACTACTATACAAAACGTAAACTTTAGTTAACACACTTCACACTTAGTGAAGTCTTTTTTTATTCACTAAATGCTACTTATAGTCATCTTTTTCTACTAATAGGACAAATGTGTCCTGCCAACGAAGTTGGCTGAGCTCTACTAATAAAATAAAAAAAATCTATCAAAAGTGTGTACGAATTCGACAAAATACGACATAATATATGCATGTACACCGCTGCAATGGGTTTTGTATGATTTGGTGCATTAGTATCTGTGCAGCTACAGTATACATGAAATAACAATTTAAAAGACCTTTTGAAAGGTCTTTTTTTTATTTTTATATTATATACTTATAATTATAAATGCTGAGTGAAATTTAAATAAAATGTCTAGACAAATGTTTACTATTTACTTGTTTATATTAAATAAATAATGTATAATAATAATGACTAAATTTAAGGAGACTATTATATGAAAACATTAACACCAACTTTAGACAGTAGAACTTTTGATACAAGAAAATTTGACAATGTACCTTTAGGTGATAAAAATGATTTACCTGAATTTGTAAAACCAGTACAAAAATGTTTTGCTGGGGCATGGTATAGAAAGGTAGTTTCTCCTGTAGGAGATTGGATTGGTATCGAAGGTGAGATTGAATTAGGTGAATTTATTCCTGATGCTAAACGTTTTAATTTAGATGGTAAAGGTAGATATATGGATAATCCTAATTTATATATGGGAGGAAAAGCAGAATTAGAATCTGACTGTGGAGTTGGTTATAATTTAACTTATCCATCAACAGATACTTCATATGAATTAGGTTTAGATGCACCAAAACTTGGTTATCGACCATTTTGGAGATATATTTATAAAACAAGAGAAACTGAAAATGGTTGTACTTTAGTTAAAAATATTAATTCATGGAATGCATCAGATCCTAAAAATTTTTGTTATTATTATTTCCCTGGTGATGTGTTAAGAATGAAAGTATATTCGCCTATTCCTAACTATTTACAACTTAGAATAGAAGTAGTAAAAACTACAACCAATCCAAAATATGTTGAAATAAGAAAAAGATACAACTTACCTAATGATTGCCCACAAGATTTCTATAGCCCATTATTCTTATCAGAAGGACATGGACTAGGACATGCGGAATTTAAGCGTGTTAATTCAATTGACCAATATGGTAATGAAGGATATACAGCTAAAGATACAGATGCAGTAATGACAACAGCAACTTGGAACAATTGTTATTTATATAAAGAAATTAATGGTAAAGTATTTAAGTATCCATTTACTGAAGACATTTATTGTTCTTTAATTTGTCCAAATGAATTGGCTGTTAGTGTTGAAGAACATAATAAAGATTTAGGGGGAGAAAAAATTACAATTCATCCAGGAAAGTGTAAATAGTAAATGAAAAATATTAAGAAAATTTTATTTATAATAACTTTAGTTTTTACTATTTTATGTTTATCTCAATTTAATGTATATGCTTCTTCATTTAATATTAGTAAAACATCAACTAATAGTGAAGGAACATTAAATCTTGATACAAGTTACAGTTCTTATAAAGCACAAATAACTAACTCAAGTGGAACTGTTTCTAATCAAAATATTAGTTATGTTAAATCAAGTTTAGAGTATTCTAAAGTAGTTGTAAGTAGCGTGATAAATAAAAATGGTATTGTCGCAAGTGATGTAATTCAAATTGCTAAAGAATATGAGAAAAATAATCCTGGTTACGAAGTAATTGCTGCTGTTAATGGTGCATATTTTGGTACTGGTAGTCCTTATTCTCCAATTAATGCATGTGTAATGGAAGGCTCTACTATTAAAGCTTCTAATCATTCAAAATATTTTTCACTTGGTTTTAAATCTGATGGTTCTAGTTTTGTAACTTCTAAAACAAATACAGTTTCATCTAATTACTATTTAATGGTTTATGATGCGAAAACAAATGCTCTAATTAAAGAAGTTCAAATTAATGGCGAAAATGTAACTCCTGCAGAAAATCAAACTACTTTCTTTGATGGTTCAGTTATTAAACAAACTACTTCAACTATTAAATATTTTGAAATTGATTCTACTTCTAATTTTAAATATGATCAAAAATATTTAGCTGGTAAAATTATTGGTTCTACAACTGTTATGGCTTCTAAACCTATTGTTGCAACAATGAATCAAGAATTAATTGAATTATTAAATAATAATCCAAAAGTAGTAATTACTAAAAAACTTCAAGGTAATTTAGAAGGATATGAAAATATTATAGGACCTGGAAGTCAACCATTATTAAATGGTAATGTACAATCTGTTTCTGACATGGGCGACCAAAATGAATCATTCTGTACTTCAAGAGCACCTAGAACTTCAATTGGGTTTGATAAAAATAATAACGTAGTTTTATGTACAATTGATGGCAGACAAACAAATATGCAAGGAATAAGTTTAATAGAAGAAGCAGAAATCATGAAAGAGTTAGGATGCAATAATGCATTTAATTTAGATGGTGGCGGTTCTACTCAACTTGCAATTAAGAAAGATGGTAATTTTGTAATGCTTAATAGTCCATCTGAGTCGCCATATAGAAAAGTTACGGATGCTGTATTAATAGTTGCTCCAAAAGTAAAAGTTTCAGTTAACAATGTTGCAACAACAGAAACTAGTATTTCATTTGATTATAATGTAGTTGAAAATAATCTGAATGCTGAAATTAATATCTTTGTAAATGGCAAAGAAATTGCCGCAAGTAGCACTGTTTCAATAAATAATTTAACAAAAGATAATTCAAATTTCATTAATGTTGTAGCTTCATATACAAACGAATTTTTTGAAAAAGTATATATTCCAATTAAAACATTCCAAGTAAATAAAACAAAAGACATAGGAAAAATTAGCTTAGCAGAACCTACTAATTTTAACTTAAATTTTGAAAAAACAAATGCAGGATTTAAAGTAATATTAACATGTGATGACCCTACTTCATCTTTATCAAAAGTTTACGTAATTGATAATAATGGAAATCAAATCATTTTGTTAAAAGATATTAATTGTTATTCAACTGAGTATACTGTATCAACTGATGCTAATTATACGTTCTCTATTTTATATTACTATAAAGTTAGTTCTATAAAAGTTGAAAGTAAAACATATGATCAAACATTTAATTATGAATATATTGTCAATGATGTTACTTCAAATCCATCAACACCTCCAACTGGTAATAATAAAAATTGTAATAGTGCTTCAATTATTACATTGTCTAATCTTTTATTAGGTGCTTGTGTTTTATTTGTAATAAGTAGAAAAAATAGATAAAAGAAGATTCATTTAGAATCTTCTTTTTTATTTATTGAAATTTATAATTTATAGATAAAAATGTTAATAACTTGTATATACATTACTTGACAAATTGTCTAGACAAATGTTATAATTATAATGTAGAACTAACAAACGGAGGAAAATAATGAAAAAATTAAGTGTTGTTGTTATGCTTGCTATCGTTCTTGTTTCTTTAGTAAGCTGCGTTATAGTTTCTGATGTTAAAGCACCAGTATTCGAAGACGCAATTAATAATGTTTTACCTGAAAAAAATATTTTAGTTAAAACTAAAACAAGTGAAGATGATTTAATCGCAGATGTTACTGCAACTGATGATGTAGATGGTAGTGTTGTTGTTGTTGTAACATTAGGAAATTTCGATTATAATGTTGTTGGTCAATATACATTAACATATACAGCTGCAGATGCTGCTGGTAATGTTGCTACTGCAACTAGAATTGTAAATGTTGTTGATACAATTAGTCCATATTTTGAATATGCTAATTCACAAACTAACAAATTACCTAATCATGAAATGTTACAATATAGTGATTGTGATTTACTTGCATTAGAATATTTATCAGTTATCGATAACTATGATAGAGGCTTAGTTGCTACAGTTAGTGATGATGGTGGATTTAATAAAGATGTTGCTGGAACATATACAGTTACATACTCAGTTAAAGACTCATCAGGCAATGAAACTACAGCTTTAAGAGATATTATGGTTAACCCTGCTGTAAAATATATTGAAGATGTTTTAAAAATCAATGGTGAATCTCATCCAGCAAATTATAATGATGAAAATGCATTAAAAGACAACGGAAGTGGTTTAGGATTACGTTCTGTAAACTCTGTATTTGTAATGTCAGGTGAATTCTACAATGAACAAATCGAAGCTAACGTTGCAAGTTATGCTAAAAACGGTGGTAGTCCATTCTTACCTTATGGTGTTGCTGTAATCGTTGATGCTAACTTCAAACCTGTATTAGTTCGTAATGCTGCTTATGCAATCGAAGCAATTTATGATGCTGAAAATTCAGTTTGGAAAGTACAAAAAGGTCAAGATTTAACATTCATTGACAGTACAACTCCAAGTGCTTCAGCAGTAGGTATTTTAGGTGGAGAATTCCAATCTTATATTCCTGAAGGTGGTTACGTATTATTAGCTGGATCTGCTCTAGGTGGAAACTTAGATACTAATAAAATTTTCTTAATTAAAAACTTATTAGCTTCATCATTCGGTGGTGGTGCATTAGCATGGGATTCTGTTGAAGGTGTTGCTAATGAATTATTAGCAGTTGCTCAATTTGAATTTATTGAAGATTATACTACTTATTATCCTCAACCTGCTGCAATCGAAGCTCCAGTACTTAATATGACTAACCATGTATTATCATGGGAAAAAGCTACAGGTGCTAAAGCTTATGAACTTTATATTAATGGTGAATTAGTATTAACTACAACTGCTACATCAGTTAAGATGATTGATTTAGGTTTAGAACCAAGTGCTGAAGGCGAACACTATGAAATTACTGTTAGAGCATTAACTGAAGATGTTCGTTACTATGGTGATTCAGCATTCGCAGAAGTATTAGAATATGTAATGCCTAACTCAACTGAATTAGCTGCTCCAGTAGCTACACTAACTGAAGGTGTTCTTTCTTGGGATGCTATCGAAGGTGCTGTTAAATATGAAGTTTATGCAAAACAATTAGGTGATGCTGTATTATTAGGCGAAACTACAGAACTTTCATTTGATTTAACTCAAAATGAAGAAGTTAAAAAATTAATGGCTAATGCTTTTATTTATGTTAAAGCAATTGGTAATAATGTTGAATACTTAGATTCTGTATTATCTGAAGCAGTAGTTTATTTCTGTTCTGTTGAAAAAGTAATTGTTATTAACGGTGAAAAACAACCAGTTATTGAAACTACAGCAGCTGATTACTTCGCAAGAAGAAATGATACTTCTGAAGTAGGTTATGTAAGCAAATCTTACTTATATTTAATTACAGATGCTGAAAATATTATTTCAACTCATAATGAAGCTTATTCATTCTTAGTATTATTTGATAAAGATGGTGCTGTTAAAGCTATGATCAATATTGTTAACACAACTCAACAATATTATAATTATGAATGGAAATCTGCAGCTGAAATCGAATACAAAGGTAATAGTGCTCAAATTGCTCCATTATTAAATATCATTTCTGAAGGTGATCAATTATTAATTGGTAGAACTGGTGGTACATTTACAATCAATGGTACAATGGTTAAGAGTAATGGTCGTGATGTAGTTGCTAATTACTTCTGGGGTCAATTCACAGAAGGTGGAACAGATCCTTGGAGAGCTGAACATACAATTACAGAATATCCAACATTCCAAATTAAATTAGCTAACTCGTCTCAATTAGAAAGTCCAGTATTAACTGCTAATGGTTCAGTTGTTTCTTGGAATGCTGTTGATGGTGCTGAATCTTATGAATTATATGTAAATGATACTCTAGTTGAAACATTAAATACTACTTCTTATGATATCGTTTCATATTTAGGTACAATTGGTAAAACTGGTGCAAATGGTGTTAATTATACAGACGTTAAAGTTAAAGTAGTTGCAAAAGCTGATGGTAAAGAAGATAGCGAACCTGCTATTAAAAACTATCGTTTCTCTGCTCAATTAACAGATGGTACTAACAATATTAATGTTAACGTTAACGTTACAAGTGTATTCTATAACTCTGGAAGCGGTGCTTCTTGTCGTTTAACAGATGCTGTTTCATCATTATTAACTGGTGCTAAATATAAAGAAGCTGTTAATACATATGTTAAAGACAAATCATCATATGCTAATAATGCTTATCATGCATTTATGCAAAACGGTATTATCGTTATCTTAGATAAAGATTTAAATGTTAAACAAATTCGTTTTGGTTATGTTAATGCATCACAAATTGATGGTGAATATAACATTACTACTCCTACTACTTGGAATAATAATACTGTAAATGGTACAAATGGTGGCGGTAACTTCTTAAACGTTGAAAATGAAATTGAAGATACTGATTATGTTCTTATCATTACAAATTCTGGCAGCAAAACTCAATTAAAAGCTGCATGTGCATTATTTATTAATTCTAATGTAGAAGCTGTTATTACATCTAAAACTGCAATCACTGCTGATTCTTTAGTTGAAACTAAAGTTGATTTAGCTAATGCTGAATATCAAATCGTTTACGCAGCTGCAGAAGTTGAATAATTAAAACAATAAGCAGTAAACCTCTGGTTTACTGCTTTATTTGATAAAATGTATAAAATATGATATAATTGATATAAGAAAGAAGGAATAAGTATGGAAAAAGAAAATTCAAAAAAAGGTTTTTCTAAAATAATAAACTTTATATATCGACTTACAATATTGAATATAATAACATTTATAACTATAGTTTTAGGACTTGGAATTTTCTCATTCCTACCTGCACTTGTTTCTCTTGTTGTATTATTACAATATCCTGAAGAAGATACAATAGGTAGAATGATCAAACTATATTTTAGAGTGTTTAAAAAAATATATCTGAAAGCTGAATTAGTATTTATCATTCTTATATCGTTTATTGCTTTAGATGCAGTTAGTATTTTTTATTTTTATTGTTGGTTATTAGAATCTACTCTATTCTATTATGTTATTGCATATTATGTTGTATTACTTGTGGAAGTTTATTTTATTTTAGGGTTAATAAATTCTTGTTTTATAATGATTTATTACCCACATTTAAAATTATTTAAAGTAGTCAAATATTCATTTGTTACAATTATAGCAGTTATGCTAAAAATGATATTTATCTTTTTATTATTAATTGGAACTATATATTTAAGTATTGTATTTGTTCCTGCATT
>JAZOLP010000196.1:0-7899 GCA_045653225.1 Bacilli bacterium | reverse complement strand
AATATTTTTTACTGATAATGTATTTTCAACTCCTACTTCATTAGAAGTAGTGTTTTGTTGTCTTAATTCTTCTTCTGTTAATTTTACATTATATATAGTTACTTCAGTATCTTTATCTTTAATTTCAAATATTAAATAGCAACTATTACCAATTAAAAATGAATTAAACTCAACAATATTACTAATATCCAAACCTATAAACTTTATTAATTTATTAAACATATCCTTCATATTAAAATTATAACAGATTTATATAAACTGTATTTTAAGAACAAAAAGATTATTAAAAAAATCCTCTAAGAGCTTTTACTCTTGTTTTATAATGTCGATACCCGCGTAACCTTAAAAATGCAATCCAACATACCTGTATCTTTAGAATAAGCAAGATTTTTAATATGATTATTGTTTCTTTAGATTAAACAATAACCTTTAAAGTTTAAAATTCCTACAAGAATATTATACCATTTTTTTATTATATAATTTAATATAAATTTTAGTGTTTTTTTAAATATATGCTCGTTCCTTATAAATAAAAAAAGGAAACATAAGTTTCCTTTTATAATACAATACTTACTAACTTTTTAGGAACAACGATTACTTTTTTAGGAGTATTACCATTTAATTGTTCTTTAATCTTATCAGTATTTAAAGCAATTTCTTGAAGTTCTTCTTTAGAAATATCTGCTGATACTTCTACTTTATCTCTGATTTTACCATTAACTTGAATAACAATAGTGATTACATTATCAACACATAATGCCTCATCATATGTTGGCCAAGCATCATATGCAAGAGTTTCATTATGACCTATATATTCCCATAATTCTTCACAAATATGTGGAGCAATAGGAGATAATAATTTAATTAGACCTTCAATGTAATTAACACTTACTTCTTTTTCTTTATAACAATCATTTACAAAAATCATCATTTGAGCAATTGCAGTATTAAATGACATATTTTCATAGTCATTAGTTACTTTCTTAACTGTTTTATGATAAGATTTTGTTAAATTAGGAGTATCATGATTTACAACTTGACAAGTTGTTTCCCCGCTTGCAAGTCTAACAACTCTTTCTAAGAATCTTCTTGCAGCTTGAAGACCAGCACTAGACCATGGTTTTTCATCTTTAAGAGGTCCCATAAACATCTCAAATAATCGTAATGAGTCTGTACCATATTCTCTTATAACATCATCTGGATTAACTACATTTCCACGAGATTTAGACATCTTTTCACCATTTTCACCTAAAATCATACCTTGATGATATAATTTTTTGAATGGTTCTTCTACAGGACAAATACCTTTATCAAATAAGAATTTAGTCCAGAATCTTGAATATAATAGATGACCTACAGCATGTTCCGCGCCACCAATATATAAATCAACTGGCATCCAATGTTCTAATAATTTAGGATCAGCAAGCATAGTATCATTATTTGGATCAATGTATCTTAAGAAATACCAACTTGAACCAGCAGAGCCAGGCATTGTTGAAGTTTCTCGTTTTGCATCAATTCCATTAAACTTAACATTAACCCAATCTGGGGCATTTTCAAGTGGTGATTTACCATCTTTACTTCTACCATAGTTATCAACACTAGGCAAGATTAAAGGTAATTCTTCATCAGAAATTGGAACAATTTCATCACCAACAAAAATAACAGGAATTGGTTCACCCCAATATCTTTGACGAGCAAATACCCATTCTCTCATTTTATAGTTAATTTGTTTTTTTCCAATCTTATTTTCTTCAAGATATTTGATCATTGCATCAATGGCATCTTGTTTATTCATACCATCTAAGAATCCAGAATTAATATGTACACCATCTTCAGTATATGCTTCTTTAGAAATGTCTCCACCTTCAAGAACTTGAATAATCTCAATTCCAAATTTTTTAGCAAATTCATAATCACGATCATCATGAGCAGGAACAGCCATAATCGCACCAGTACCATAAGTTGCTAATACATAATCAGAAATCCAAATTGGAACTTTTTTACCATTAATAGGATTAATAGCATAAGCACCAGTATGAACACCAGTTTTTTCTTTATTAAGTTCTGTTCTTTCTAAATCACTTTTTGCTGCAGCAGCTTTAACATAAGCATTAACAGCTTCTTTTGCATCAGGTGTAGTAATAGTATCAACTAATTTATGTTCAGGTGATAACACACAATAAGTAGCACCATATAAAGTGTCAGGACGTGTTGTAAAAACAACAAATGATTCATCAAAACCATCAACTTTAAATGTCACATGAGCACCAACTGATTTACCAATCCAGTTTCTTTGAATTTCTTTTGTTGAATCTGGCCAATCAATTGTATCTAATCCTTCTAATAATCTTTCTGCATACTTAGGAATATCTAATACCCATTGTTTCATGTTCTTTCTAACAACAGGGAATCCACCACGTTCACTCTTACCATCAATAACTTCATCATTAGCAAGAACAGTACCAAGTTCTTCACACCAGTTAACAGGCATATCGATTAATTTAGCTAAACCTTCTTCTAATAACTTTTTGAAAATCCATTGAGTCCATTTATAAAATTTAGGATCACAAGTAGAAACTTGTTTACTCCAGTCAAAAGAGAATCCTAACATTTTTAATTGATTTGTAAATGTTTCAATATTCTTTAAAGTAAATCCTTCTGGATGATTACCAGTATTAATGGCATATTGTTCAGCTGGTAAACCAAATGAGTCAAACCCCATTGGATGAAGTACATTAAAGCCTTGCATTCTTTTCATTCTTGCCATAATGTCACTTGCAGTATAACCTTCTGGATGACCTACATGTAATCCATGTCCAGATGGATATGGGAACATATCTAATACATAGTATTTAGGTTTAGAAAAATCCCAAACATTTGTTTTAAAAGTATCATGTTCATCCCAATACTTTTGCCATTTCTTTTCTATATCTTGATGATTATAATTCATCATCGTCACTTCCTTTCTCCTGTTTGTCTTCGCCCATCATTTTTTTAATATAATTAGGCATTGGTATTCCACCATCATATTTAATTTTGTAAGCATTTACCGCTTTAGTTGCGTATAAAATCATTATAAATTGTCCAACTAAATTTAAGAATGTTATTCCAGATAAAGTAGCAATTATTTCACAAATAACATATGGAGTTGAACATAAAATAATAGTTTTCAATACAACCACAAAATCTATTTGTAAATAACGATATAATAACTTAAATAATAAAACAATAAACATTATTGTCATAAAATAATTACTAATGCCTACCAATAAAACAAAGACAACAATTAAAGGCATTAATTGTAATTTAATTTTACTATATAATGAAGAAACTAAAGTAGCGACTTCATTTTTAAAATTAACAGTATTAGAAGCTTTATTACTTGAAAAATCTAGAGTTTTAATATCTAAAGATTCATAAGAATATGAACAATAAGTTCTATAAATTGAATTATCTAAAGTATCATTAGAATTATTATCACTTGAGTTTTCTTTTAAATAATAACTTTCAATTTTAAACTCATCTTCTTCAAATAAAAAGATTAAATAATATCCTGCTTCAACTACTAAATTTTCTTTATAATCATTACCAGTTACATCAAAAACATAAAGCGCATCAATTTTATAAAGCCCACTTATAATAACTTCATCCTTTATAAATTGAATTACAGCATCATCTTTAGTTGTTTTTAATTTACCATCTTTGATTTCATAATTAATTTGTTCAGCTTCAACAAAATCATCAGCAACGCTAGATGATAATGATGTTGCAGCATCATTTGATAATATTGAGATTAACAATAAAGGTAAAACATAAATAAAAACTAGTAAAATAGTATAAATAATAGTTTTCTTTTTAGGCTCCTTAATATAATCAGCAATATTTCTTGGTTTTAAAAGACAATCTTTAAATTTTTGATACATATTTTAACCTCTTTCTCTTATTATATTATAACACATTTTGACTTTATTATAAAGTTTTTTGATTAATTGAATATTAAATTAAAGATATTTTATTAATATTATGATATAATATTAACATAAAAGGAGGATACAATGAAAAAATTAATTATCAAATCATTTTTAGTAGTCTCTTTAGGACTAACACTATTTATAATAGCTTTAGGCTGTTTCACACCTAAGGTTAAAGCTGCTTCTACAATTTCATATATCACCACAAGTGTTGGTGAAAATGAAACTAGTGTAGGGATTAACTATCATAGTTCAGAAAGTTCATCTTATGTTTTATATAGTACATCAATTTCATTTACAAATGATACTACTTTAAGACAAGATGCTGTAACTAGACTATGGAGTGCTGAAGTTGATTCATCAGATTCTAATACAGGATTTTCTGAAAGATACGTTTCTACAGTTAACTTAACAGGATTAAAAGAAAACACTCAATATTATTACAAAGTTTACGCAGGAACTGCAATTTCAACAACATATTCATTTAAAACACATTCTGCATCTGCTACAAATGCAACATTCTTATTCGCAACAGATATTCATGCTGCAGGCGGAAGTTATACACCAACAAGACCTAACAATATGATGACAAATGTTAGATCAAATGTTAGAAACATTAACTTACTAGTTCTAACTGGTGACCAAATTGACCGTGGTGGATATGAAGCTCACTGGCAATCTTATTATAATGGTATGTCAATTTATAAAGATTTAATGGTTGCATCAATTCCTGGTAACCATGAATATTATCATACAAGTGGTTCAGCTTATGTTTCACCACTATATTATAATCAATTCCACAATAACCCTAAAAATGGACCAGAATCTAAAGTAAACTCAACATATTATTTCAAATATGGTAACATTTTATTCATCATGATAGATACTATCGATAAAAAGAATGTTATTGAACAAAAAGAATGGTTTAAAGAAGTAGTTCAAAATAATCCATCGCAATGGATTATTGTTGGTACTCACTCAAATGCAATTACTGGTGGTTCTTATGTTTCAGATTCAAAATGGATGATGACAAACTGGGGACCTACATTTGAAGAATGTCAAGTTGACTTAGTTATTGGTGGCCACGAACACTTATTCGTACATAAAAATCTTCTTTATAAAAATGAAGTTAATGGAGACTTAGGCGTAAGTTACTATGTAAGTCCTGCTGCTCAACATAAACTTTATTCGATTAAAGCAGAATATAAAGATCAAGTAGATGCATATGATAATGTTAACTACAAAGTTAATACTATTCAAGTAACTTCTTCTAAACTTGTTCTTCAAGTTTATAGTGAAGATGGAAACAAAACAAAAAATTCTATTTCAAACGCATTATTAACATTTGAATTAAATTCAAAGCGTAGTGCAACTGTTACAACTCAAAAAGATTCAACTTTAACAAACGCATTAAAATTAGAATATGATAAAGAAAACGATGACGCAACTGTAACTTGGAATAAAACTTACTACGGAAACGTTAAAAATGTTATTGTTGAACGTACAGCAAATGATTCAACTACTGAATATACTAAATTTGTTTCGTCAGAAAAAGTTAATTCAATGAACATTGGTCCAATTTATCGCGATAGAAACTATGCTATTAAAGTAACATTAGTTAAATATGATGGCTCACAAATTACTAAAGAATTTGAAATTACAAACGTTGTACCTTATAATTTAAATCTAGAATTAGATGGCGGTATTTTAACATCACCAGAAGAATGGGTAACTTACTTATCAGGTAAAGTAACAAAACTTCCAACACCTATTAAAGATGGTTATGTATTTGATGGTTGGTTTGAATCAAACGAATTTACTACAAAAGTAGATAGAATTTACGCTGAAGAAACTGGCGACAAAACATACTACGCTAAATGGTTACAAAACTTTACAATCACTTACAATACAAGAGGTGGTTCTGTAACTGAAAATGCCAAAACTGTTTATACAGAAGGAGATTCATTCTCAATTGAAACACCATACTTAGAAGGTGAAATGTTCCAAGGTTGGTATGATAATCCTGAATTTAGCGGTGAACCAATTTCAGATATTACTCCTGAAACTAAAGGTGATATTCAACTATATGCTAAATGGTCAAGTGATAATAAAGTTGAAGATCAAGGCAAGAAAAAATGTGGTAAGAAAAATACAGCAATGATTATTAATTTCTTATCATCATTCACTTTACTTGCAGTAGTTTTAAAGAAAAAGAAATAACAAAAAAAATACTATTGAGTTTTAATCTCAATAGTATTTTATTTTTTTAATTATTTTGCAAGAGCTTTTTTAGCAGCATCACAAAGATTGTTGAACATAGCGATATCATTTACAGCTAAGTCAGCTAACATCTTTCTGTTAATATCAATATTAGCAACTTTTAAACCGTGCATTAATACACTATAAGTTAATCCTTGCATACGTGCAGCAGCATTGATACGAACGATCCATAATTTACGGAAGTTACGTTTGTTATTTTTACGGTCTCTGAATGCATATTGACGACCTTTCATTACTTGTTGATTAGCAACTTTGTATAAGCAATGTTTTGATCCAAAGAAACCTTTAGCTGCTTTTAGAACTCGATTACGTCTTCTTCTTGCGACAACTCCGCCTTTAGTACGTGGCATATTCTCTTAGTCCTCCTTATTTAATTTGATCCAATTGTTGTTTAATTCTCTTAACATCACTAGAGTTAACTAGAGAGAATTTTCTCAATTGTCTTGTTTGTTTTTGTGTTTTTCCTGGTGCAAGATGTTGGTTACCTGCACGACTACGTTTGAATTTGCCAGAACCAGTAACTTTAATACGTTTCTTTGTTCCTGCATGAGTTCTCATTTTTGGCATGATTCTTTTCTCCTTTATATTATTTTTTCTTTTTTTGCATTTTTGGACTTAATAACATGAACATATTACGTCCATCTAGTGTTGGTTGTTGATCTACTTGTACAATGTCAGATAATTTTTCAGCAAATTTTAAGAATAGATCTTTAGTGCTATTTGCTTGTTCAATCATTCTACCACGGAAACGACAACTAACTTTTACTTTGTCTCCGTCTTCAATGAATTTACGTGCAGCACGAGCTTTAGTTTCATAGTCACCTACATCAATAGTAGGGCTAAGTCTAACTTCTTTAACACTAATAACTTTTTGATTTTTCTTTGCTTCTTTAGCACGCTTGTTTTGTTCATAACGATATTTTGAATAATCCATTAATTTACAAACAGGCACTTCAGCATTTGGTGCAACACAAACTAAATCGAATCCACGATCATAAGCTGTGTTTAATGCTTCTTCAATAGCTAATTTTCCTAATTGATTTCCGCTTTCATCAATAACTAATACATAACTAGCTTCAATTTGTTCATTGATAAGGTTTTCACCTTTTTTATCTGTTGGCTTAATACTGTCCACCTCCAAAAATATTTGAAATAAATTGTATTTTGAAAAGAATAAAAAGTGAGCATATTATGCCCACTTCAGTTGTTCCAATATATTAGGAATAATGACTCTTTTACCCACCAAAATAATTGGTCAGGTGAGAAGTGGGACTTCTACTTTTCATAAACACTATTTAATTCGTAGATATTATACCACAAATTTAACAACTTCGCAAACGATATACCCTTATTTTTTATAAAAATAACACATAACCATACAATAATAATAAAATGCAAACAAACAAAATAAATGAATCATACTATAACTCAAATTCAGTTCAATACTAAAATTTGGAAAGAAAACATAATATAAGTTAAATCTATTAATACTATCACTTAATAATTCGCCAACAACAAAAATTCCTACTGATAAAATACAAGAATAATTGTTATTGAAAAACAATCAATATAATGACGACAAAAACCCATAAATTATACTAATAAATAATACTATTACAAATATTTCAAGAATATTTTTATCAAC
>JAZOLP010000195.1:0-5422 GCA_045653225.1 Bacilli bacterium | reverse complement strand
ATTCAACTTGTTTTACAGTTAAACAATAGTAAAAGGCGTTACTTTTAATTGTAGTTGTAGATTTATTTAATTTAATTTCTTCAAATGTAGCGTATTTAAAACCTTGTGATTCAATACACGTAACTCTTTTATTTTGATAATAATAAGGCGTTATAACACTTAAATCATTTCCTGTATAACCTGTTATTGAATAAGTATCATTACTTAAAAGTTTATACGTAAAATTTAAATCATCCTCATTATGAATAGAATATAGATCTAAAAAGCTTTCACAATCTAACTCATAATTAGGATTGTATTTTAAATAGTAATTATATAATTCTAAATAATTATTAAAATCTATTTTATTAGAAACCTCTTTTGTACCATTTGAATATGTAGTTTCAATACAATTATCCACTATTGTTACACTTGTAACAGTTATTTCATCATTATTTTGATTATTTTTTTTACAGCTAAAATTATATAAACAACTTAATAGTATAAATAATAAAATATATTTGCGCATAATACACCTCTTTAGCATATTATAGCACGTTAAAATCTTTTTTTCATTAAAATAATATTTTAATCTCCTGTATATAGAATAACACTGCCACCTTCAATCAATCTTTCACCAGGATCTGGAACTTGTGAGATAACTTTAGAACCACTTCCTTCAATAATAAAACTATATTTATTTGTATATGGTAGGTTTTTTACTTTTATACCAATATAATCATCAACAAGATAAACTTGTTTATCAATATAATATCTTGCGTCTAACTTTAAACCATCAAGAGAAGGCAAAATATTTAAAATTTGAAAAGATTCTTGTAAAGCTTCTTTAACAATAGGTGCACAAACAACACCACCATATTGTATTGTATTTTTAGGGTTTTCTATTGCTAAATAAATTAAAATTTCAGGATCATCCATAGGAGCTATCCCCATAAACGATAAAATATATTTACCTGATGCGTAACTTCCGTTTTCAGCTATTTGAGCTGTTCCTGTTTTACCACCTACACGATATCCATCGATATATGCTCCCCGAGCAGTACCTTTTGCTGCGACACTTTCCAAAGCATATCTCACTTTACTAGATGTTTCTTCACTAATAACATTTCTAATAAGAGTTGTTGAATTTTCAATCAATATTTCGTCATTTTTCTTTATTTTAGAAAGAACGTATGGCTTATTTAGGTTTCCTCCGTTTACTGCTGCACTTGCTGCATTAACCAGCTGAATTGCCGTTACAGCGTTACCTTGTCCGAAACTTGCAGTAGCAAGTTCTACATTACCAATTTTAGATTCATCAAATAATATTCCTGTTGACTCACCTAACAGATCAATTCCTGTTTTTTGTCCTAATCCAAATTTTCTAATGTAGTTAAATAATTTATCTTTGCCTAACCTCATACCAATTGTCATAAAACCAGGGTTACAAGAGTTTTCAATTACTTGAAGATAAGTCTCGGTGCCATGGCCTCCAGATTTCCAATCTTTTATCCTAACTCCATCAACTATTAAATATCCTGGATCGTTATATATCTCATCCATAGAAAAAACACTTTCTTCTAACCCTGCGGCATATGTTATTATTTTTTGAACGCTACCAGGTTCATAGCTTTTCCATATAGGTAAATTTCTATTATAAACTTCTTCATCATAATCAAGAAAATTTTCTGGATTAAATGTAGGTCTGCTAGCCATACCTAAAACTTCTGATGTTTTTGGATTAACTGCTATCATAATTGCGTTATCATAATTATATTTTACATATGCATTATCAAGTAACCTTTCTAGGATAAGTTGAATTTCTAAATCAATGGTTAAATATACATCAGCGCCTGAGGCAGCGCTATCATAGAAACTTGTTAAATTATTAATTAGATTCCCATGTGCATCAGTAAAAATATTTAGTCCACCATAATCTCCTTTTAAGTATGAATCATAAATATATTCTATACCTGTTATACCTTGATTATCACTACCTACTACACCTAGGATTGGGGCTAATACACTACCATAAGGGTAACTTCTTTTACTGTCGCTAACAACATAAATACCTTTTAAATTTTTATTTATAATCTTTATTGCATCAGTTACATTAATGTATCTACCACTAGGTTTGATTATTTCTACAGATACGTTTTTATTTAAATGTTTTAAAATTTCATCTTTAGAAACATTTAAAACATCAGCTAAATAACTTGCGGTACTTTGTTTATCCTCTACTTGTTTAGGAACACAAACTAGAGTTGGAGCAAGATAACTCCCTACAATTAAATTACCATTTCTATCATAAATATTTCCTCTTATTCCTTTTGTCGGAGCTTCTCTTGTCCATAAATCTAAAGCGAGTTCATAATAATCTTGGCCTTTAATTATTTTAACATATGAAAGTCTTATACATAAAATCAAAAAACCAATAATAGTTATTATATAAATCATCAAAACTCTTTTTGCTTTAAATAATTTGTATTGTTTCATTTATTAATCACCACTATTATTTATTAATTTCATAAATCTTTTATTACAATAATTGAAGAAATACTAATAATTTGTTATACTATTTTCGTTAAAGGAGAATAATTTATGTTATATACAATAAAAAATAATTATTTAGAAGTTACCATTTCTGATAATGGTGCAGAAATTAAATCAATTAAATATTTAGGCAAAGATTACTTACACGATAGTAATCCAGTATATTGGGGACGTAGTGCACCACTTTTATGGCCTAATATTGGAACAATTAAAGATGGTTATGCAACAATTGATAATATTAAATATCCAATGAAAAAACATGGTTTCTTAAGAGACACTTTAGTTAAACTATCACAATTACTTGATGACAAAGTAACATTCGAAGTTACTTCATCAGCTGATACATTAAAACTATATCCATATGATTTCAAGATTTTAATTACTTATGAATTAGTTGATCAATCAATTAACAGTTATTTAGAATTTACAAATAATTCTAAAACTGAAATGCCTTTTAATCTAGGTCTTCATCCAGCATTTAAAGTTCCTCTAAATGAAAACGAAAAATTTGAAGATTATAAAATAATCTTTGATGTACCTGGAACTTATGAAATGCCAACTGTAAATTTAAAAGATGGCACAATCGATTATGATAATAGATGCCGTACATTCAATGATTTAAAAGAATTACCTCTAAATTACAGTGATTATGATTTCGATGCATTAGTATTTGAAAATATCAAAGCACACCAAGTAACTCTAACAAACAAAAATGAGACAAACGGTGTAATATTTAATTTTGAAGACTTCCCAATGCTTGGAATTTGGACTCCTTGTAACATTAAATCTCCATTTATTTGTCTTGAACCATGGATTGGTTGTGCAGATGCACCAACATCAAATAATGAATTTAAATCAAAAAGAGATTTAATTTGCGTTAATCCTAATGAATCTAAAACAATTAAATATTCATTAAAATTCTTTTAATAGTTAAACAAATAAAAAATCAAGCTAATTAGCTTGATTTTTATTTTTTATTCTTGATACCTACTAGACCACTGTTCAATTTTTCCATTAGATACAACAATATCTAATATTCCTACTTCATTAGTAGTCTTATTTTTACAAACGATATAACATGTACCATTACCATTAATAGTAAGTGTAGAATAACTTGAAACACTAATTACACCTTCATTAGACGATGACCAATCATAATCAAGTCTAGATGTTGAATCATTAGAACTAATAATGAAGCATTCATAGTTAGTTGCCCATTCAGGAATTTCAATTTCTAGTTCAACAGTAGCTACTAAATTATTATCATTATCTTCTACTTCTTTATTTAAAGATTTTGCACGATACCAATTCTTTAAATACACACCCCACTCTTTTAAGTTAGAGTCACTTACATCATCAAGTTTTGTAGTGTTATACTTAAAAATAGAAGCCGAACCTTTACTATTAGAAATGTTCCATGCAACATAACTAATATTTCTACTATCTAATACTTTTTTCCATTTGTTACCATTAGTTTCACTTATTGCACCATCACCAGAAGATTCCATAAAACCAAATTCACTTATAAATACTGGGAATCCACTATCATAAGCGTTCACAACTTGTGTAGTATTACTATGATCTGCAGCATAAAAATGATAAGTATACATAATATTTGTATAACCAACTAATGGATCTTTCATAACTGAATTTAAATCAGCTGTCCACTTAGGATTTCCAACAAGGATTACCGCATCAGTATTTTTTCTAATTATAGGAATAATTTGATTTGCATATTCTTTACAATCGTTCCATGTTGTGCTTCCATTAGGTTCATTCATAATTTCATATAAAATATTATCTTGATCTTTATAATACTCTGACATATAACCGAAAAATTCTTTTGCTTCTTCTAAATAAGTTAGAGGATTTTTATCTAAAACATTTTCTGCTCCAACCATATGCCAGTCAACAATAACATATAAACCTAATTGTGTTGCAATATCAATACCTTTTTGTAAAGTTTCTAACATCTTCTTTTTAGTAGATGCACTACCATCACAATAACCATTTTCATCAGTGTATAAAGCAAATCTAATAATATTATTTCCAAAGTTCTCTTGAATTTCACAAATTGTATCAAAATTTACAACCTTACTAAACCATTGAATCCCATGAGTGCTTAAACCATACAATTGAACTTTTTCGCCATATTGATTAACTAAATCAGCGCCATTAACACTTAATTTACCATGTTTATGATATGCGTTATTAACATAGTTAAACTCTTTATATAGATGATCACAATATTTACATTTAATTTGTTTAGTTCCAAGTGTTGTATCAGTTGCTTCAACTGAAATAGTAATGTCATCTTGAACATGACCAGTAGAATATTCAGTTTCTACATAAGTATGTTCACACTTACTGCAGACATATTCTACTTTACCATTTTGAACACATGTTTTTTCTTGAATGATACAACTTTCATAATTATGTTCTAAATCTACAACTCTTTCATCTAAAATTTTGCCACATTCTGTACAAATAATTTGTTGAACAACATCTTCACCACAAACTTCATCACATAACCAATCAGACTTATGATTTTGACACTCATGAGAAGGTTGAATTATTTCATGACCAACACATTTATCTGATGATGTTCCATCACATGTAGTGTCTATACATTTTCCACACTCATCACATAAAATATGTTCATGTTTTTCATGATCTAATGATTTTTCGATAACTTCAATTTCAATAGAATCAGAATAATCTTTATTCTTATATGTAACAGTTGCTGTAACAGTTGCTTTACCTACACTTAACGCACTAACAATACCATTTTCATTTACTAATAAAATTTCTTGATTAGAACTAGAAAAAATAATTTCACCATCTAAATTAATTAATGAAACTTCTAATTCAACGCTTTGGCCAATTTCTA
>JAZOLP010000194.1:0-3917 GCA_045653225.1 Bacilli bacterium | reverse complement strand
ATTAGTGAAGATTTTTCTGATATATTTATTAATGAAAAAGACTTTGATATTAATGTAATATATTCTAAAGATAGTGAAAATAAAATTGTTGTTGATGAAATTACTAATATATCACATCAAATTGAAGTTATTGAGAATACTTTAACAATATCTAGTAATGATACAAGAAAATGGCATGAAAAGCTTTTTAGTTTTTATAATTATAAACTGACAATTTACTTAAATTATGAAGTTATTAACAATCTTAAAATTAATTCTTCAACTGGTGAAATAGAGGTATCAAATGGTTTTACTTTTAATAATGTAGAAGTAATAAGTTCAACTTCAGATGTTGATTTTTCATCAAATGTAATTGAAAACATTAAAATTAATTTATCTACAGGAGATATTGAATTAGAAAATTTAACAGCAAAAAACATTGAATTAAAAGTAACTACTGGAGATGTAGAATTAAGTGATGTAACTTTAAGTAATGAATTAAAATTAGAATGTAATACAGGAGACACAACTTTAGAAAATGTAAAATGTATGAATTTATGTTCTAATGGTACTACTGGAGATATCTATTTAAAAAATGTATTGGTTAATGGTTTATTAAATATTACAAGAGACACCGGTGATGTAACATTTAATAAAAGTGATGCTGAAAGCATTAAAGTAAAAACTTCAACTGGCAATGTAAAAGGAACAATTCTTACTAGAAAATGTTTTAATGTTAAAACATCTACTGGAAAAAAACAAGTTCCAGAATCTCTTAGTGGTGGTAAATGTGAAATAACAACATCTACTGGAGATGTTATTATTAAAATTGATAACAATTAATTAAAAAAGGCCTTGATTAATTTATCAAGGTTTTTTTACGTGTTTAAAATGTACTTTTTATATTAAAATTTGATATAATATATAAGGATAAAGTGAGGTAGTAATATGATTCAAGTATCAAGTCTTGCTATGCAATTTGATGGCAAGTATTTATTTAAAGATGTTAATTTAAAATTTGTTAAAGGTAATTGTTATGGAATTATTGGTGCTAATGGTGCTGGTAAAAGTACATTCTTAAGACTTTTATCTAAAGATTTAGATCCATCATTTGGTGAAATTATTATTGAAAAAAATCTAAGAATGAGCGTTTTAAAACAAAATCAAAACGCATATGATGATTTAACAGTTATTAATGCGGTGTTAAAAGGTCATAATAGATTATATGAAATTATAAAGGAAAAAGAAGTATTATACGCAAAAGAAAGTCTTACTGATGAGGAAAACTATCATTTATGTGACTTAGAAATGGAGTTTGCGGATTTAGATGGTTGGAATGCTGAAAGTGATGCTGCAACACTTCTTAATAATTTAGGAATTGAAGATTCTCTTCATTATGAAGTAATGGAAAATCTAGATTCTAAATTAAAGGTAAAAGTTTTACTTGCTCAAGCGTTATTTGGTAATCCTGATATTTTAATTCTTGATGAACCTACTAATAATCTTGACTTAAAAACGTGTGAATGGTTAGAAGATTTCTTAAATGAATTTGATAATATTGTTATTGTTGTAAGTCATGATAGACATTTCTTAAATAATGTTTGTACTCATATTTGTGATGTTGATTTTGGTAAAATTAAGATTTATGGTGGTAACTATGATTTCTGGTATCAATCTAGCCAACTTGCTCTTCAACAATTAAAAGATCAAAATAAAAAAGCTGAAGCAAAGAAAAAAGAATTAGAAACATTTATCGCAAGATTCTCTGCAAATCTTTCTAAATCTAAACAAGCAACTTCTAGAAAGAAATTACTAGAAAAACTTAACATTGAAGAAATAGAACCTTCAACTAGACGTTATCCATATGTTGATTTCAAAATAACACGCGAATGCGGAAATGATATATTAATTGTTGAAAATTTAACTAAAAAACCATTCTTTGAAAATTTATCATTTACTGTTGATAAATTAGATAAAATTGTATTTTTAAGTGATAATACACTAGTAACAACTACTTTATTTGATCTGTTAATGGGTAAAACTGAACCAGACGCAGGTACTATTAAATGGGGTGTAACAATTACAAATGATTATATGCCTGTTGATAATAGTGAATATTTTAATAAAAAAGGCATGAATATGTGTGATTGGATTCGTCAATATTCAGGTGATGAGCAAACTGATACATTTGTAAGAGGATGGCTTGGCAGAATGCTTTTCTCTGGTGATGATGTATTTAAAGATACAACAGTTTTATCAGGTGGTGAAAAGGTAAGATTAATGCTTGCAAAATTAATGTTATCAGGTGCAAATGTTATTTTACTTGATGATCCAAGCAACCATTTAGACCTTGAAACTATTACATCGCTTAATAATGGAATGGAAAGATACAAAGGTAACTTATTATTTACTTCTCATGACCATGAAATTATTTCTACTGTTGCAAATAGAGTAATTTCATTTAAAAATGGTGAAGTAATTGATAGAAAAATGACTTATGAAGAATATTTAGAAAGATTTGAAAGAGAGTTTTAATTATGAAAAGATTAATTAAGTTAAGTATTTGTTTTGTTCTTGTATTCATGATTGGTTTTACAACAATTGTTAAAGCAAGCACAAATGATTTTAGTGAATTAGATATTGTAAAAAATTCTGAAGTTGTGACAGATCAAGAATTAGATGGTGGTGTGAAACTTTATCAAGTGAATACTTTGGCTTATAATGATGGTATTATTAATGAATCAAGATTAAATGATTATATTGTTTCTTGGTTTGATTATGGTACTAATCAAAATGTAAGAATAGTAAACTGGACTAGTAATTTCATTGAAGATTGGGGTGGCGGTAAAGCTACTGTTCTTGCTGAAAAATATGAACAATTACATCCTGGTTATATTGTAGTAGGTGCAATAAATGGAGATTTCTTTCATATTAATGATAATGATGAAGTTATGAATCTTTCAATGCAAGAAGGTGAAATGATTAAACCTCATGTATGGGGTGCACTTGGAACAGGTGTTATTGGTTGGACATATGATGGGCAAATTATCACTGGTAATCCAACAGTTTCTGATAAGATGTATTTAGAAACAATTGATGAAGATGGTAACAAGTTATCTGAAACAATTATTGATAGTGTTAACAATACTATTGCTGATCAAGGAATTACATTATTAACTAAAGATGTTGAAAAAAATGGTGAAATTAAATATGATTTTACTGGCATGACTGTTGTAGAATTAACTTATTCTTATCACCGTTTTAGTTTAGATGGTAATGAATTAAATAATAAATTATTTGTAAAAGGTGTTGTTTCAAATATATCTAAGGATTTAGGAAGCAATTCTATTATTCCTGAGGGTTGTGTTTATTTAGTTGCAAAAGATAATTCTTTAGATAATTATGAATTAGGCGATAATTTACGTTGCCAATATCATTTGACTGGTGAATGGGAAGATGTTTATAATACAACAGGATATTATGCTAAAATATTAGATAATGGTACTTCATTATTCTTTGAATCTTCAAAAAATAACTATAGTAGTATTGTTGGTGATCCTGCTTACATTAACTGTAAGAAAAATAGAACTGTAATCGGTATGAGAGAAGATGGGTCAACTGTATTTATGACAATTGAATATCGTAAGGATGGCAATTATGGTGCATCATATTATGAATGTGCAGAGTATTTAAAGAGCATCGGATGTACAGATGGTTGGTTACTTGATGGTGGAGGTTCTACATCAATGGCACTTCGTCAACCTAGTGGCTCATTTAAGCTAATTGCTGGTGGTTCGGATGGACATGAAAGAAGTAATGGAAATGCAATGTTACTAGTTATCAAAGATCCCGGTATTACTCCAGCAATGTCTAATGTCTCTAGATTTAGTGCAACTGTTGATCTTCTATCAAATGATAGTCCATTTAGAAAAGATGTA
>JAZOLP010000193.1:0-10531 GCA_045653225.1 Bacilli bacterium | reverse complement strand
ATGAGCTTAAAAGAATCAAAAGAACATTTAAATAATTTACTTGATGCAACTAATTTAGTAAATAAGAAACATAAAATTTATGCTTTTATATTTTCTATAATACTTTCTTTATTAACGGCATGTCCAATTATTTTACTTATTGTTAATTTGTTCATGCAGTTATTAGGAATTAAATTTATAATTTATAGTTTAGTTTTTATTTGTGGAGTTTTAGTCCATTTGTTTATTTCGTTAGGCAGTATGATTTATTTTGCTTCAGTAGCTGAACTTTCAAATGAATTTCCTAAAGTTGTACTAAAAAAAGTATTTATTGCAGCATTAAGTGATTTGTTTTCGATTATTTTAATTACTGTATTGACAATTTCGGTAATGATATTTATTAAATTTTTATTATTTTAGGAGGTAAACATGAATAAAAGAAATAGTTTACTAATTGCGTTTGGTATAATTTTATTTTTAGTTGGTTTTGATCAATTAACTAAATGGTTATGCAACACAAATGAAACATTATTAAGTGGATCAAAAATTATGGTTATTGAACATTTTATTAGTTTTAAATTAGCCTATAATAAAGGTGCTGCTTGGAGTATTTTAGAAGGTAAAAAGTTTTTATTAGTTGCTATTAGTGTACTAGCAAGTATTGTTGTATCAGTTATGATTGTGAAACTTGTTGATTTTAAAAATAATTTATTATTAAGTATCGCTTTAATTTTAATCGATGGTGGATCAATTGGTAATTTAATCGATCGTGCATTTTACAGCGAAGGGGTAATTGATTTTTTAAATTTTGAATTTATGGAATTCCCAACATTTAATGTAGCTGATTCATGTTTAACTATTGGTGCTGTGATATTAATGGTTTATGTAATGTTCTTTTATAAAGAACCTGTGAAAAAAGCTGCAACAAATAATACAACAGGAGAAGAAGCTAATGCTTAAAATAGAATTAATTGTTGAAGAACTTTTAGAAGAATTACGTGTCGATAAGTATATCGCAGCTAACTATGATGAAGTATCACGTAGTGAGCTAAAATACTATTTTGATGAAGAAAAAATTTTAGTTAATGGTAAACTTGCTAAACCTTCATTAAAAGTATTTAACGGTGATATTATTAATATTTTAGAGCGTGATGATCAAATCATTGATTTAGAAAAAGAAGATTTAAATCTTCAAGTTGTTTACGAAGATGATGATGTAATTGTAGTTTATAAACCTAGTGGAATGGTAGTTCATCCTGCTCCTGGACATCATCATGGAACACTTGTTAATGGTTTGTTATATCATTGTAATACATTATCTAATGTTGGAGGAGACTCAAGAGCAGGGATTGTTCACCGTATTGACAAAGATACATCTGGTTTACTTGTAGCTTGTAAAAACAATAAAGCTCATAGAAATTTAGCTGAACAATTTAAAAACAAAGAAACAACAACAAGAAAATATTTAGCTATTGTAAATGGTAATATAGGACATAATTTAGGAAAAATTAATGCGCCTATTGGAAGAGACCCTAATAACCGTCAAAAAATGGCTGTAGTTGAAGGTGGTAAAGATTCTGTTACTCATTTTAAAGTACTTGAAAGATTTAAAGATCATACTTTAATTGAATGTACTCTTGAAACTGGTCGTACTCATCAAATCAGAGTTCATATGTCTTATATAAAATTCCCAGTTTTAAATGATCCATTATATGGATCTAAAAAACAAACTACAGAATTTGGACAATATTTACATGCTAAAACACTTGGGTTTGTTCATCCGATGACTGGTAAATATATGGAATTTGATTCTGAATTACCAGATGAGTTTAAGTTAATGTTAGAAGAATTAAGAAAATAAAAAACCTCAAAAGATTATTCTTTTGAGGCTTTTTCATATATAGTACCTTGTTTAGATTTAGGAAGAGGATTGTTAATAAAGTATTCTTTTAATCTTTCAGTGTTTGCAAATTTTAGCTTTGCAACTTCTGATAATCTATCCCAACCGTAGGCTTTTGTAAATGAAATTGCTGTTCTATCTACTTCTGGGCCTGCACCTTTTAAGAAATTAAATGAATATTCATTATTCATTTTATTAATTTCTCTTAAGAATGTATATCTTGCAAGAATACTAGCAGCTGCTATTGCAAGATGTGCCGATTCCCCTTTTGTTATCATTGTTACATTTTGAACAACATTTTCTTCATTTTTTAGATATTCAAAATATTTATCTTTAGGTGTGAACTCATCTATCAAGATAGCGTCACACTTTACATTTTTGATTTTTTTTAGTATACTAATAATAACTTTATTATGTAAATATGCTTTTAAATAGTTGAAATTAGATTTTGCTTTAGATAATGCATTTAAACGTTTTGGTTCTAAAAACATTATGCTATATGGTAACATTTCAGCTAATTTTAATGCAAGATTTATAATTTGTGTATCGGTTAATAACTTTGAGTCTTTAACTCCAAGTTTTTTTAGTGTATCGATTTGTTCTGTGTTAACATATGTTGCACAGACAACAATTGGACCGAAGTAGTCTCCAGTTCCAACTTCATCACTGCCTACTGCAGATAAGTTTGCGTAGTTAACTTGGTTATGCTCTGTTTCTTCTTCAAGAGGCAGATTAAATAACTTTGCCCAATGATTATATTCAATTGCTTCTTTTTCACCTTGAAACAACACAACATTTGTTTTATAAAAAGTGATAGTAGCATTTGATAGTTTAGCTCTTGCTATAGTATAGTCACTTGTGTTGTAAGTAAGATAACCTTGATAATGACTTAACATTTGATCTAGTTGTGTTCTTGTTGCTTTAATTTTATGAGTTGTATTTAGTCTAGGTTCAGCCATAAATTTACTACCTCCAACAATAGTATATCAAACTTTTTTTTATAGTTAAAACAATATTATAATTTTTCTTTAGAAAGGAGACTTTTATGAAATATAATGATCAATATTTTTATAAAAAACTTGAAATATTAGAAATTATCGAACAATTAAAGTCTTATTGTCTACTTAATGCGAGTGTTAGATATTTTGATAAAATGCAAGTTATGAATGATTTATCAAATATTCAAGAAGAACTTGCTAAAGTTAAAGAGGCATATACAATTTGTGTAAAATATGAAAGAAGTCCAATATATTTAAGTTATGAATATGATGAATTATTAGATATAGCATCTAAAGGTGGTGTCTTATCGGGGATTGAATTATTTGAAACAGTTAAAATGTTTTCTTCAATTCGTGCTAATGAAAGATTGTTAGCTAGTTTAGAAAAAGACCATTGTGAATGCAAGTATTTTAAAAATTATGTAAGTAACTTATATATCTTAGTTGAACTTGAAAAAGTATTGAGAAAGTCTATAGATGATAATGGTGACATTTTGGATGATGCTTCACCTGAACTTAAAAAAATCAGAAATCGCTTAAGAGGCATTGATGATAGAATTAAACATAGACTAAATGAAATTATTTCAGCAAATTCATCTTATCTTGCAGATACTGTTGTTGTTATTCGTGATGATAGATATTGCGTTGCTGTAAAAGCTGAATATAAAAATTCATTTAAAGGCATTTTACATGATGTCTCATCAAGTAATCTTACTGCATTTATGGAACCTCTTCAAATTGCTGAAATGTCAAATGAAAAAGATCGTTTACGCAATGAAGAAAAACAAGAAATGGAAAGAATTCTTCGTTATTTATCTGATTTAGTTGCTTGTGAAGAAAATGTTTTAAAAAACAATTACTTTACTTTAATTGAATTAGATAAGATTTTTGCTAAAGCTTTATTAGGGGTATCTTATAATGGTAGTGCCCCAATGGTTAATACAAAAGGTATTTTTGATTTAAAAAATGCAAGACACCCTTTATTAAAAGTAGAAAAAGTTATTCCTAATAATATTGATTTTGGTAAAGATCATCTTGGTATTGTGATTACAGGTCCAAATACAGGTGGTAAGACCGTTTTATTAAAGACTGTTGGTTTATTGTCATTAATGGTAAAATTCGGTCTTTTAATTCCTGCTGATGAATCGAGTAACATTATGATTTTCGATCATATATTCTGTGATATTGGAGATGATCAAAGTATTGTTGAAAATCTATCAACATTTTCTTCACATATGAAGAAGATGGTTGCAATTGTTAATCAAGTAACACCTAACTCACTAGCATTATTTGATGAAATCGGTTCAGGTACTGATCCAGTTGAAGGTGCTCAAATAGCAATTGCAGTTTTAAATTATTTTGTTAAGAAAAATGTAAGTTTTATAACGACTACTCATTATGCTGAATTAAAAGCATATGCTTATACAAAAGAAAGAGTAGTTAATGCATCGATGGCATTTAATGAAGATACAATGGAACCTACATATCACTTAGTTATTGGAAAGAGTGGTTCTAGTAATGCGTTGTCTATTGCAAAAAACCTAGGGTTGAAACAAGAAATTTTAGATTCAGCAAGACATCATTTCAATACAAATAGTTCTGATACTAGGACATTAATTAATAGTATTGAGAAAAAAGTAAGAGCTTTAGAAAAATTAGAAGATCAATATAAAAATGATATTAAAGAAGCTAATGCTGTAAAAAGTGATTATGAGAAAAAATTAACTAATATAGATAAAGAAAAAGAAAAAGTAATTAATGACGCTGTAAAAGAAGCTAATAAGATTATTGAAGAAGCTGTAGCTAAGGCTACTTCATTATTAGAAGAAGTTAAAGAACTTCAAAATAAAGGTGTTAAACTTCATGAAATTATTGAAGCACAAAGCCAAATTGACAATGTTTCTACGAGTGTTAAATCACCTAAACCAAAAAAGAAACCTAAGATTACGGAAACTAAAATCGGTGATAGAGTTTTCTTAATTGACTATCAACAATATGGAACTGTCAAAAGAATTAGAAAAGATAAGAGCTTAGATATTGAAATTGGAAATATTTCTGTTAATGTTTTTAAAGAAGATGTTGAAGTCGTAGAAATAGAAGAAAAAGAAGTGGTTCATAATGTTGTAGTTGAAAGAAATACCGAAACAAAAAGTGTTAAATTATCTTTAGATTTAAGGGGAGCAAGATTTAATGAAGCTAAAGATATGTTAGATAAGTATATTGACGATTTATTAATGGCTAACATTAAATCAGCAACAATCATTCATGGTTTTGGAACTGGTACTATTCGTGAATTAGTCCAAGATTTTTGCCGTAAATCTAAATATATCGATACATATCGTTATGGGGTTGCTGGTGAAGGTGGTCTTGGGGTTACAGTAATTACATTAAAGTAGGTATAATATGGAATTAGAAAAAAGAGAAGATTATGAAGTTATATTAAAACAAAATAAAGTTGTATTTGTTTGTTTTTACGCTACATGGTGCCCTCCATGTAGAATGTTAAAGCCAATTTTAGAAGAATATATGGAAAATTATCCTGATAATTTAATTTTAACAATAAATACAGATAATTTTAAAGATATTCATAAGTCATATGATATTCATAATGTACCAACAATTTTATGTTTTAAAAATGAAGAAATTGTTGATACATTAGACGGATATATTGAATATGAAGAAATTGAAGATAAATTTAATGAATTATTAAGTTAATAAGACTCCCTTAAAAAAGGGAGTCTTTACTTTTAAAAATTTTTTATATAATGCTTTGCAATAACAAAAATATTATGATATACTTTAATAAAAAAGGAGAAGTGATAACATGAATTTAAGCGAAAAGAAAGCGTATGTAGAAGCAAACTTAAAATATCTACCAGAATTTGAAAAGAAAGCTTTTGATTTTAACTTCCTTTGTGTATTAACAAGAAATTCTGTAGGTATGGAAAGTGGATACAAGGCTCAACTAGAAGATGTAGTTGCAGTTGTAAAAGGTCATCCTTGTAAGTTAGATGAAGGATTAAAACGTGATATTTATAATCATTATGCTGCTTATCTAAAAATGTTAGAATATACTAATAGACACCCTAAAGGTTATTTAGATGAAGAAATTATTAAAGATATTCATGAACAATTAGTTAACGGTGTTATTGAAGGTGGCGTTTATCGTAACGTTAATATTGCAATTAAAGGTTCTAAATACGTTCCTTGTGATCCTATTAAAGTTTACCATCGTATGGACAAATATGTTATACAATTAAATGAAATGGAAAACAATTTAGATAAAGTTGTTTATGCTCATTTACAACTTTCAAAAATTCATCCATTCTTAGATGGTAACGGCAGATTATGTCGCTTAATTCTTAATTATATGTTAATTTCTGAAGGCTACTTACCTATTTCTATTCCAGCAAAACGTCGTAATGAATATTTTGCAACTTTAGAATTATTTAAAGTAGAAAAAACAAGTGTTCCATTTACTAATTTATTAAATGATTTATTAAATAAAGAGTACGATCGTTTAATTGAATTAATTGAACCACATGTAAAATAAAAAATAAGAAGCTAGTTTATATGAAACTAGCTTTTTAAAATTTCTAAAATACCTAACATTCCTGTTGCAAATAAAATAATAAATACAACTAAAATTATAACAAAAATACAAAAATATGATCTAGCAAAATTTCTTCTATTTATGTTATAATGGCCTATTGCGTTTATTATTAAAATAATTGTTCCAACAATAGGAATGCTATAAAGTATTTGTAGCCAAAAATATGTCCATGGACTAAGCGGTTGATATTTTTCAGGTAAATTTTCCATTGTTTTTTCTCCTTTTTTTTATATTGTATCAAATAATTAAAAATTATACAACTTTTTATGTATTTTTGTTTTTTATGAACATATTACTTTAAAGTTTGTTAATTTTTTGATATAATATAGATGAGTAAGAAAGAAGGTCCATGTGAATAACAAAGTAGAAATTATTAGTTATAAGCATAATGGTGGACTTCATCGTGTATGGCAATACGCATATATCGTGCGTCAAACTAGTAACATGATTGTATTAGTAAATGATTATCCTAATGTTATTGATGGTGATGGCCGTCGTTGGAGAACTAAAGAGCCTGCGGTTTGTTATTTCTTCAAAGATCATTGGTATAATATTGTTTGTATGTTAAGACCTACTGGAATAACATACTACTGCAATCTTAGTTCACCTTATGTAAAGGATTCTGAAGGTGTCAAATATATCGATTATGATTTAGATGTAAAAGTTTTCCCAAGTGGAGATAAAATTATTTTGGATCGTGATGAATTTGAATTTAATCAAGTTGATTATGAATATCCAGAAAAATTAGTTCAAATAGTTGAAAAAGAAATGAAAGATTTAATAAATAGAATTGATAATAATGAAATTCCTTTTTCATCAGATATTGTACTCAAAGATTATGAAATTTATTTGAATTTAAAAAAGCAAATGAATCGTAAAAAGAAGTATCAGATAACTCAGAACAAAAAGTGATAAGAAGAAATTCTTATCTTTTTTTTCATATTAAGAAAGAAACACTCATATATTTAACTAAAAGGAGTGGATTTTTAATATGAGTGATAATATTATTCGTGACTTCATCACAAGAACAAGCGGTGAATTATTTCTAGGTGTGGTGGGGTCTGTAAGAAGTGGTAAAAGTACTTTTATCAGAAAGTTTATGGAACTAAAGGTGTTGCCTTATATTCAAGATAAAGATTTATATAAAAGAGTTTTAGATGAACTTCCACAAAGTTCTGATGGAAGAGCAATTATGACGGTAGAACCTAAATTTATTCCGAGTGAACAAATGAAGGTTACGATTGAAAAAGATATTAGTTTTAATGCTAGATTAATTGATTGTGTTGGTTATATTATACCTTCTGCAACTGGTTATTTAAATGATGACGGTTCAACAAGGATGGTTCAAACACCTTGGTTTAGTGAAAATATTCCGTTTAATGAAGCAGCAAGTATAGGTACTAAAAAAGTTATCGAATCACATTCAAATATTGGTATTGTTTTAACAAGCGATGGAAGTTTTGGTGAATTTACTCGTAAAGAATATGAGGCTCAAGAAGAAAAAATTATTAATGAACTAAAAGAACTAAATAAACCATTTATTATTGTTTTAAATACTACAACACCAAATAGCGAAGAAACGTTAAATTTAGTTAATGAACTAAAAATTAAATATGATAATGCCTGTGTTGGTGTTGATGTCAAGAATATGAGTGAAATAGATGCGGATAAAATTTTAAAAGAAGTTTTAAATGAATTTGATATTAAAGAGTTATCTGTTCATGTTCCAAATTATATTGATGTTTTAGATGAAACAATCAGTTTTAAGAAACAGTTTAATGATTTAATTAATGACACAACAGCATCATATAGAAAATTAAAAGATGTTTTTAAAATTCAAGAAGTTTTAAAAACTAGTGAATTATTTGAAAATGTTGAAATATCGTCTTTAGATCCTACCACAGGAATAGTTGAAATTAATATTTCTTGTAGTGACGACTTATATAAAGAATTAATAGAAGAAGTTATTGGAGAAAATATTGATAACAAAAAAGATTTCTTAAAATTATTACAAAATTATAAAAAAGCTGTTAATGTTTATAATAAGCTTGGTAATTCATTAGATGTTGTAGCTACTAGAGGTTATGATATTGCTGTACCTAAGATGAACGAAATGAAACTTGATAAACCAGAATTAATTAAACAAGGATCTAGGTATGGGATTAAAATAAAAGCGATTGCACCTGCTGTTTGTTTGACTGAAGTTAATATTGAATCAACATTTGAACCTATAATTGGTTCACAGGTTCAAGCAGAAGCTTTAATGAAACATATGCTTGAAAAGAGCGAAAATAACATTGATGAGTTATGGAATAGTGAAATTTTCGGTCGTAAACTTTGTGATGTAATTAATGATGGAATATATTCAAAAACTAATTCTTTAAGTGATGAAACATTATTAAAGTTTAAAGAAGCGTTGGAAAAAGTCGTTAATCATGGTCATGGAGGAGTTATTGCATTAATTATCTAAAAAAAGTTAAGTAAAACCTTAAAAAAATTATTTATTTATTTGATTTAATTAATATTTATTTGATATAATGATAACAGAGGTGATACTATGACAAAAAGTGAACTAATTAAAAAAATTCATGCTAGTACAGATTATAATTATGCAGATATTGAACAAATTACAGATTGTGTATTTGAACTTATTTCACAAGGGCTTATTGAAGAAGAAAAAGTTGTTATTAGTGGTTTTGGCACGTTTGAAAAGTATTACCAAGAAGGGTATTCTGGGGTAAATCCTTCAACAGGTCAGCCAATTAAGGTTGCTGGAAAATATAAAATTAGATTTAATGCAAGCAAAAAGTTAAAAGAAACTTTAAAATAAATAAAAAATCTCTCAAACTTTGAGAGATTTTTTTATTAGAATATGAAACTTAAAATAATTGCAGTTGATTCTTCTAATAATTCAAAAATTTCAGGGAATGCAACCATTAGATAACTTAAAATATAACTAATTCCATTATTTATCATATGGGCAAAAATTGAACTATTAACATTATTTTCAGATTTTACAAATGCAATACATAACCCTAATCCCATAAGAGAATATGGAATAATATAAATTATTTCGCAAATAAAATTAAGATATGTAGCTTCACCTGAAAAACAAAGCATTAGCGTTTCAATAGCAGGTGATATAACATGTAACATACCGAAAATTAGTGATGAAACAATCATAGCTAAATATTTATTTTTAAATAGTCTAAATATTGCTTTTCTAAATACTAATTCTTCTAGAATAGGAGCCATAATAACAATAACTATAAATAGAATGATTAATCCAGGTAATGTAGTATTAAATAATTGATTAATATATTCTTGATTGGAAGCTTCAGATTGGAATTTTGTAACACCAATAATTTCAAATAGAATACTTGCAATGAAATTACCACCATACATTAACCCCATACCCATTGCGCCGTATGCAAATGTTTTCCCATTTATTCGTTTAAGATCTTCTTTAAATGGTTTCCACATTATTATAAGAACACCTACGATACCCATTGAGTAAATGATAATTTCTAATATTAATGTTAATGTAATGAACATATGATCATAAACGTTTTGGTTAAATAGTGGTGAATCAGGATTAATAATTTGTGAATCAAAACCGTTTACAGCTAAGTATAAAACAATTGCAATTGAACCAACAATTTCAGAAACAATATAAAAAACACCGAAATAATAACAAATTGCAATTAAAGATCTAGTTCTATATGGAGGTTCCACATAAGTGTTATATGTTGCTCTATCATAAGCATTATAAGCTTCAGTTTCACTAGGAAATACATCAATATATTTTTCTTTTATTTTTTTATTTTCTTTATATTTTAAATAGAATACTAAAAAAGGCCCAAGAATGAAACATAATGTTAATATTGTGTAAATTATTGAAGCAACTAAATTAGTAGTATTAATTGTTAAAAATACGTTAGTCATAATTTAAATCTCCTTTTTAAACTATTATATCATTTATAGTTATTTTTATCAAGTGTTTATGAATAAAAATATATTTTGTAATTAATTTGCTTGTTT
>JAZOLP010000192.1:0-6323 GCA_045653225.1 Bacilli bacterium | reverse complement strand
TTAATGATTATTATTATGCATATGAAAAAATAGTTAAAAAAGGTTTTTTATTTATTTCTGGTGGTAAAAGAGAAAAACCTATTAAATTAGATTTAAATAACTTTGACATAAAGAAAGATAAGGAATTAATGCTAAATAAATCTAAAACTTCAAGATATGAAGTTTCTTATGATGGAGATACTTATTATATTGAAACTAAGAAATTTGGTCCTATTATGGGTAGTCAAAGAGCAGTTTATCTATATAAAATAGATAATTATAAAGCAGAACCACTATTAATGCAGTTTTTTGTTTACTCTGGTGATAGTTTTGATCACAGTAAAGAATACCACTCAGCTTTACTAATTTGGGAATTAGATTTTAATTTAAATGATAAGGATTTTATGATTTTAAATTATTAAAAAAGATAAAGAATTTAAATGGATATTTAAAAGAGAAATTATATCGGATAAATATTATTGTTAGACTACTTTAACGTGGATAGAATCAATTGATTTCAATTATAATAAAGATATAATTTTTGATTATGAAAAAGCACATATTACATATGTGCTTTTTTCTTTCTATTTAAATTGAGTTTTTTTTGTTTTTGTGGTATTATATATAAGATAATAAGATATGTTTTTTGGAGATAACTATGAACAAATATAATTTTGATAAAATAATTGATAGAAAAAATTCTTTTGCTGTAAAGTGGAGTGGTGATGAACAAGAAATTCCAATGTGGATTGCAGATATGGACTTTGAAACTTTACCAGAGGTTAAAGAAGTTATTTTGAATAAAGCTAGTATTGGAGCTTATGGTTACACTTATTGTCCTAGAGAATATTTTACTGCTTATCGAAAATGGTGGGAAGATGTTCATAATGTCTCTTTTAAAGAAGAATGGATGCTTTTTTCAGCAGGTATTGTTGCTGCTATTTCTTCTATAATTAGAAAAATAACTAATGTTGGTGATTCTATTTTAATACAGTCACCTGTCTATAATTGTTTTTTTTCAGCAATAAAGAACAATAATCGTAAAGTGCTTACTAATGATTTAATTTATAAAGATGGTGAATATTTTATAGATTTTAATGATTTAGAAGAAAAGCTATCAAAAGAAGAAACAAAAATATTTATTCTTTGTAATCCTCATAATCCTATAGGTAAATTATGGAGTAAAGAAGATTTAGTTAGAATCGGTAATTTATGTTTGAAACATAATGTTGTCGTAATAGCTGATGAAATTCATTGTGATTTTGTTGATCCAGGTAAACATTATGTAAGTTTCGCAGGAATATGTGATGAATTTATGAATAATTCTATTACTTGTATTTCAACTTCTAAAACATTTAATTTGGCAGGAATTCAAGGTTCTTGTATTGTTGTACCCAATAAAACATTATTTGATAAAGTTTCTGAAGGTATTAGTGTTGATTGTGTTGGAGAGGTGAATTATTTTACTGTTGATGCAAATATCGCAGCATTAACTTATGGACATACATGGGTAAAAGAACTTAATGAATATATTTATGAAAATAAACAATATGTAAGAAATTTTGTTAGTAGAAAACTTAAAGATGTTTATTTAGTGCCTTGTGAAAGTACATATTTCTTATGGATAGATTTATCAAAATATACTAATGATTCTAATGAATTTACTGAATATTTAAGAAAAGAAGCAAAAGTTTTCTTCTGTAGTGGGTTAAAATATGGTGAGGCTGGTAGATGTTTTGTTAGAATGAATGTAGCAACTCCAAGATTTTTTATCGAAGAAGCTATGAATCGTTTAGAGAAAGTGTTAAATAGATAGTATGGATAGAATTGTTGAAATAGAAAGATCGATTATTAAAACTTATCGTAAAGAATTATGGGCTAAATTTGTTAGAGCAATTGATGACTATGAATTATTACAAGAAGGAGATAGCGTTTGTGTTTGTATTTCTGGTGGCAAGGATTCGATGATATTAGCCAAATTATTTCAAGAATTACATAGACACACTAAATTTCCGTTTGAATTAAAATTCTTGATGATGAACCCAGGATATAATAAAGAAAATTTAGATTTGATAATGTATAATCTTGAAGTGTTAAAAATAGATGCAAGAATCATTGAAAGTAATATTTTTGAAGTTGCTAATAGTCAAGAAAAAAATCCGTGTTATCTTTGTGCGCGAATGAGACGTGGAGTTTTATATAAAGCTGCACAAGAAATGGGATGTAATAAAATTGCTTTAGGACATCATTACGATGATGTTATCGAAACAACTCTTATGAATATGTTAAATAGTGGTTCGTTTCAAACTATGGTACCAAAACTTCATAGTTTAAATTTTGATGGTATGGAACTTATTAGACCAATGTATATGATTCGTGAAAAAGATATTATTAAATGGGCAAACCACAATGAACTAAAGTTTATTCAATGTGCTTGTAAGTTTACAGAAGAACTTCATAGTAATGTTGATGAAATGAGTTCTAAACGATATGAAACAAAGATGCTAATTCAAGAATTAAAAAAACATAATGAACTAGTTGAACAAAATATTTTTATGGCTGCTCATAATGTAAATATCAATATGGTTGTTGGTTATAAAAAAGATGGCGTATTATATGAATTCAAAGATGTTTACAAAGAAAGAAAATAGGAAATAATTGATTTGTAAAAGAATTATATAATAGTTAAAATTTTGACTTTACTTTAAAATAATAGTACAATAAGAAAGGTATTTATGATTAATTCAATTATTGATAAATTATATGAACTAAAAGATCAAGAATATATGGAGTTTTCATCTAGCTTAAATCCTACAGCAATTTCTATGATTGGAGTTAGAATTCCTATTTTAAGAACACTTGCAAAAGAAATTGCAAAAAATAATCCAATTTATTTTTTAAAGAATAATCCTATGAATAATTTTGAATTATTAAGCCTTCAGGCAATGGTTTTAGGATATATGAAAGAAGATATAAATGTTATACTTTCTTTTGTAAAAGATTTTATTCCACATATTTGTGATTGGTCCGTTAATGATACTTTTTGTCAAACTTTTAAAATTGCTAAAACTCATCAATTAGAGGTTTGGAATTTTTTAAGTAATTACTTTAATTCAAAAAAAGAATTTGAATTAAGAGTAGTTGTGGTAATGATGATGTGTCATTTTATTAATGATGAATACATTAATAATGTTTTAGAATTTATCAATAATACAAAACATGATGGCTATTATTATAAGATGGGTTGTGCTTGGTGTTTACAAGTTATCATGACCAAGTATCCAGAACTTTGTTATAATTTTTTAAAAAATAATAATTTAAGTGATTGGATACATAATAAAGCAATCCAAAAAATGTTAGAATCATATCGTATAAGTAATGATATGAAAGATAAAATAAGAAAATTAAAAAGAAAGTAGGTATTTGATATGTATAAATTTAATGCCTGTCATGCTGCTAATGCGTGTATTGAATGGATTCGTAAATTTTTCGAAGAAAACGGAAAGGGTTGTAATGCTGTTTTAGGTATTTCAGGTGGAAAAGATTCTAGCGTTGTTGCGGCTTTATTAGTTAAGGCTTTAGGAAAAGATCGAGTTATTGGTGTTTTAATGCCTAATGGAGAACAAGCTGATATTAGTTACTCTTATGAAATATGTGAATTTTTAGGTATTAAACACTTTGTAGTAAATATTAAAGATGCTTTTGATGGAGCAGTAAGAGCTCTTGAACAAACACAAGAATTATCTAATCAGGCAATTGTAAATTTAGCTCCAAGAATTAGAATGTCAATAGTTTATGCGGTAAGCCAATGTCATAATGGTAGAGTTGCAAATACATGTAACTTATCTGAAGACTGGGTTGGGTATTCAACGAGATATGGAGATTCAGTAGGTGATTTTGCTCCAACAAGTTGTTTTACTGTTGAAGAAGTTAAACTTATTGCTAAATATCTTGGAATTCCTGAAAAATTCTATAACAAAGTACCTTCTGATGGACTTTGTGGTAAAACAGATGAAGATAATTTAGGTTTTACATATCAATGTTTAGATGATTACATTAGAAGAGGTATTATACCTGAACCTAAGATAAAAGAAAGAATTGATTACCTACATCGTATAAATTTATTTAAATTAAGTTATATGCCAGTATTTGATTATAAAGGAGAAAATGAAAATGAGTAATACACATAACTGTAATCATGATTGTCAAAATTGTGAAAATAAATGTGAAGAAGTTGAACAAGGTTGTAATCACGATTGTTCATCATGTTCACAAAATTGTGGTGGGCCACATTCTAAAGAAGATTTTTTAAAACCACAAAATCAATATTCAGATGTTAAAAATGTAATTGCTATTATGAGTGGTAAAGGTGGAGTTGGTAAATCAATGGTTACTTCACTTTTAGCAAGTAAGATGCACAAAGAAGGATTTAATGTTGGTATTTTAGATGCTGATATTACAGGTCCATCAATTCCTAAATGTTTTGGTATTCATCAAATGGTTGAAGCATCATCAGAATGTATCTTCCCAAGAGAAACTGAAAGTGGAATTAAAGTGATTTCCTCAAATTTATTACTACAAAATGAAACAGATCCTATCATTTGGCGTGGTCCAGTCATCGCAGGCCTTGTTGAACAATTCTGGACTGATGTTGCTTGGGGAGATGTAGACTTTATGTTTGTAGATATGCCACCTGGAACAGGTGATGTACCTCTAACAGTTTTTCAATCTTTACCTATTAAAGGCATCGTTATTGTAACTTCACCTCAAGATTTAGTTTCAATGATTGTAGAAAAAGCTGTTAAAATGGCATCTAAAATGGATTTACCAATTTTAGGTATTGTTGAAAACATGTCATATTTCGTATGTCCTAATTGTGATGAAAAACATTACATCTTTGGAGAAAGTAATGTAGAAGAAGTTGCAGTAAACTATGGTATCGATACTGTATCAAAAATGCCTATTGATGGTAAACTTCCTGCGTTATGTGATCAAGGTCTTGTCGAAGCATACGATGAAGATGTTTTAAAAGGTATAATTAACAAATTAAAGAAATTAAATTAAGACTTGAGTAATCAAGTCTTTTTTTAATTAATTTACAAAATTTATTGTAATATTTGAATTTATAAAGGATAATAATCTTAAAATATAACAATGAGAGGGGAAGAAATAATGTTGAGTTTAATTAAAGAAAAATTGTTAAAAGTTTTCGATAAACTAGTTATTATTTTATTGGTTTTAGGGTTTGTTTGTCAAACTATTGCTTTTTTTCCAGTTTATGCACTTGTGGATTATGAAGAAATTTTAAATGAAAGTGATATAAAAAATAACTATGATACTAATGAAGATGTAACGAAGGAATTCAAAATGAAAATCTTGAAATTGTTGAAATATTATGTTATACTTATTTATATGATGACACAGGTAGGATTGGCTTTTATAAAGCTTACCTGAAAGAAAAATAATATTATTATAATTATGATTTATTAGATAATTTAAGCGAAATTACGCGTATAAATTCTTTAAGATACAAAGGATACTATTATGATGTCGAGACTTCGTTATTTTGGTTATCCTCAAGGTATTATTCACCCGAATTATGTAGATTTATAAGTCCTGATGATGTAGAATATTTAGATCCAGAATCAGTAAATGGATTAAATTTATACTGTTACTGTGGAAACAATCCAATTAATAGGGTCGATCCGACAGGACATTCGTGGAAATCTTTCTGGAATGATGTTGGAAATTGGTTTGAAGATCATTGGGTTGAATTAACTGTTGGAACATTATTTATTATTGGTGGTGCAATTGTTACAGCATTAACTTGCGGTACCGGAACAACAGCGTGGGCAGCCTTTGGTTCGGCATTGCTAAGTTCTGCAGTGCAGGTAGGAGCTAGTGTTGCTGTAGGAGTTGGTGTAAATGGTTTAGTCAATCTTGCTAATGGAAATAATTTCTTTGATAATGTTGGTGATACAATAGCTTCGTCATATATGTGGGGGGGAATATTTTCAGGAGGTTCTCAAATGTTAAGTGGTGGTTTTAGATTTTTGCGTGCTAAAACTGGATTTAAGGGTCTTGATACATCGAAAGTAGGATTATTATCTACAGATAAACTATATTATAAAAAAGCTGGAATGACAATATTTAGATTTGGAAGTCGTGATGGGGTAAAACTTGCTTTAGATTTTGGACGTTACGGAATTCATGCCCATATATTTAGTAATTTACATACACCAATGATTCCATTTATAGTTGGTTTAATTGAAGCATTTTAATTTAAGGAGAATTTGTTGTGAAAATTAATATTACGGAAAATAAAAATTTATTGAATATTTCTT
>JAZOLP010000191.1:0-1810 GCA_045653225.1 Bacilli bacterium | reverse complement strand
GTATCACCTAAGATATTATATAAAATAATGTATTATTATTTTGTCAAATCATCATTTATTAAACTAATTCTTTTAAAAGTATAATAATGATATTTTCTAAAAATAAAACTATGATATGCTATTATTTTAAAATATTCACATTTATCTAATTTTTTATCTAAATAAAGATTTATAATATTTCTACATTTAAAACATAGAAAATTTATATGATTATCTTTACAATATTTTTTAACTAAATTAATAAAATAATTTTTATTCATATTTATCACCGTAAACAATATTAACAAATCATTTTTAAAAAATTAATCGAATGATATACTTGAAAAAAAAGATATTTTAATTTATAATATTAATGATAATTAATATATAAGGAGAAATACATGGGATCACTTTTAGTAGGCCAATCAGGCGGACCAACAGCAGTAATCAACTCAACAATAAGTGGAGTATTTAAAGAAGCATTAAAACACGAAGAAATAACACACCTATATGGTGCAATCCATGGTATTGATGGAGTACTAAACGAGAATTTTATTGAAATTACAAAAGAAACAAATCTTGATAGTTGGCAAACTACTCCAGGAGCAATATTAGGTTCAGTTCGTTTAAGACTTAAAAAATATCCAGAAGATAAAGAACTTTATGAAAAAATATTAAATGTATTTAAAAAATATGATATTACTTACTTCTTCTATTGTGGTGGTAATGATTCAATGGATACATGCAACAAGATTAATCACTTTTTTAAAGAAATCGGTTATAACTGTACTGTATTAGGATTACCAAAAACAGTAGATAATGATCTTGTTGAAACTGACCACTGTCCTGGTTATGGATCTGCTGCGAAGATTGTATCAACAATGATGGCTGAAATCTATCATGATACTAATGTTTATAAAAAAGGTAGAGTTACCATCGTAGAAATCATGGGACGTGATGCTGGATGGTTAACAGCTTCAACTCATCTTGCAAATATCTATGATAATGGACCAGACTTAATTTACTTACCTGAATCTTCATTTGATATGAAACAATTTTTACTTGATGTAAAAGAATTATATGAAAAAAAGAAAAAAGTACTTGTTGCGGTATCTGAAGGAATAAAAGATAAATATGGTGAATATATCCTAAATTATCAAACTTCATCAGAAGGTGATGCTTTTGGACATCTACAACTTGGAGGTGTTGCGTTAGTATTATCAAATACTGTATCAAAAGAATTACATCTTCCTGTTCGTGCAATCGAATTAAACCTACCACAACGTTGTGCAGCACATCTTGCTTCACTAACAGATGTTAAAGAAGCATTTAAATGCGGTCAATTCGGTGTAAAAAGTGCATTAAAAAATAAAACAGGTTATATGATCGCAATGGAAAGAACATCAAATTATAAAATTAAATATGTTCTAAAACCACTATCATTAATAGCAGAACAAGTTAAAGCATTCCCAACAAATTGGATAATAAACAATAATTCGATTAGCGAAGAATACATTGAATATGTTCTTCCTTTAATTAAAGGTGAATCTTATCCAAAATATGAAAACGGTCTTCCTGTTTTCGCAAAAATAAAAAAATAAAAAATGTAGACATAGTCTACATTTTTATTTTAATCTAACAATATTACTATTAATAACTTTTAACTCATTTACCGATATTTCTTCTAATTTATCTAAATATTTATTAAAGAAAACATCAATTCTTTTATATGCCCAATAACACATATTATCACTAAACCCTATTAAATATTGAACTGATAAATTAAAGTTACATTTATCTAAATAAACAAACAACAACTTTTTATTAAGAT
>JAZOLP010000190.1:0-14630 GCA_045653225.1 Bacilli bacterium | reverse complement strand
TTTTAAAGAAAAAAACTATTACATTAGTTGTAATAGTTTAAATTTTTTCTATACCTCTCATTTTTGCGGAATGACTTCTATTATTTTCGTCTAATTCCTTTTCACTAGGTAAAATAACTTTATTATTTACTAATTTATATTCTACTTTCATATAGTCAGGTATAAACGGAAGTCCTTTGGGAACATCTAATGTAGTATGTTTTTTAAACATTTGTTTTACAATTCTATCTTCTAAAGATTGGAATGTAATAACTACAACTCTACCACCTTCACTTAATAACTTAATAGCATCTTCTAAACTATTTTTAAGTACATCAAGTTCTCCATTAACTTCAATTCTTAACGCCTGGAAAGTTTGTTTTGCTGGATGTCCAGCTTTTCTTAAAACTGCTGCTGGTAAAGCTTTTTTAATCACATCTACAAGTTCAAATGTAGTTTCTATTGGTTTTAAACTTCTAGATTTGACAATACTTCTTGCGATAGATGGAGCGAACTTCTCTTCTCCATACTCAAAAAGTATTCTTCTTAATTCATTTTCTGTGTAAGTATTGATTACATCATACGCAGAAAAATCACTAGTTTGATCCATTCTCATATCTAATGGGCCATCAAAACGATAACTAAAACCACGTTCTGGGATATCAAATTGGAAACTTGATACACCTAAATCATAAATTACTCCATCAACTTTAGTAACACCTAAATCTAATAAAGCAGATTTAATGTTAGAAAAATTTGTATTAATAATAGTATAATTATCTTCAAACCCTTCTAAGCGAGCTTTAGCTTTTGAAATCGCATATTCATCTTGGTCAAAAGCGTATAAATGACCTGTCGAAAGTTTTTTTACAATTTCTAATGAATGCCCGCCTCCACCTAAAGTGCAGTCTACATAAATACCATCTGGTTTGATATTTAGCATCTCTATACTTTCATTTAATAATACTGAATAGTGCTTATAGTTATCCATATTAAGCCTCCTAATTTATTATAAAAAAAACGCATCCTCTGATGCGCTTTTACTAGGAATTACTCCTAAACGAATCATTAAAACCCTAATTATTCGTTATCTTTGTTTTCTTTTTGTTTGATTTCTTTAACTTGTTTACCGTTGTAGTAACCACATTCAGGACAAACACGATGGCTTAATTTTAATTCACCACAGTTTGAACAAACAACCATTCCTGGAACTTCTAGTTTGTAATGTGTACGACGTTTTAATTTACGAGTCTTAGAAACACGACGTTGTTGAGCAATTGCACCCATTGTCTAGTACCTCTTTCTAATTTTCTTCTTCTTGTTGTTTACCATCTGAATAAGAAATTACATAATCATCTGGATCCAACTCGATTTCATCTTCTAATGAAATACCTCTTTCTTTTAATACATCATATGCATCAGGTCTTGTAACATTGATGGGTTTATCAATAATAATATTTGACCATGCCATAACATAAGTATCAATTGTATTTTTTTCGATTAAGATATAATCATCAGATTCAGTAGTAGAATAAATTTCATCATAGTCTTCATTAAACTCATACTCAACTGGATCAAGTGTTAATGCACATTGTAAAACTAATTTAGCATGTACATTATAAACAAATTGATAAGTTTCATCACCTACTCGATTTATACTACCAGTTATATTTACTGGACCAATCTCATAAATGTCATCAATTCCTTCGATTTCAGCACTTAAATCAAGCGTTTCTTCAAAATTATAAGGGAATTTTTGAATTTTAAGTAATTGTTGTAAAGACCATTTCATAAAATCACCTACACTGCTAAATTATTATACCACAAATCAAATTAAAAATCAAACATAAAGAATTATTATTTTCTACAACATATTAAATAAATTATCATTTACACCATTTTTCATTATCTCACGAACAATATTATCTTCTTGGGCTTTGTCGATTGGTTTACCTGCAAGTTTAGAAACATCTTTAATAACATTTCTTATATTTTGTTCATTCGACAAATCCATATTTTTTACTTTCTCAACTAATTCGAATACAGCATCAGGTTGAATATTATTATCTGTAATAAACTGTAATGCTTTACTAAAATTCATTTTATCACCTCAATATATACTATGATAAAACAATTAAAATATTAAAAAAAGATGAATAAATAATTATTCATCTTTTAATGATCTTTTCATAAGTTGATTTATAGCAATTTTTACTGCTTTTTTATTATATAAAACATCATAAACTGCATCAATAATAGGAGTGTCTATATTATTAGTTCTTGCATATTGATATGCTGCTACAACTGTTCTTGCACCTTCGACTACCATTGTCATAGAAGAAATAGTTTCTTCTAAGTTCTTTCCTGTGGCAAGACTAACACCTGCTTGAAAGTTTCTTGAATGAATGCTCGTAGTAGTAACAACCAAATCACCAAGACCTGTTAAACCATATAAAGTTTCTTCATTTGCTCCGAATGCTAAAAGGAATCTTCTCATTTCTACTAGTGCTCTTGATATTAATCCAGCTCTTGCATTATCTCCAAAACCACATCCAGAAAGCATCCCTGATGCTATCGCGTAGATGTTTTTTAAAGAACCACAAAGTTCAGCACCTTTTAAATCATAACTAGTGTAAACTCTAAAATATTTGTTATTGTTAAATAAAGATTGTACAAGTTTAGCAGCTTTTTTATTTTCGCTAACAGCACAAATAGTCGTTAATAATTGATTTATTACTTCTTCAGCATGTGAAGGTCCAGTTAACGCTACAAAATCTTCAATGTATTCATTATTAATTTCTTGGTATACAATTTCAGATACTCTTAAGAAAGTATCCGGTTCTAAACCTTTACTTGCGTTGACGAATAAACATTTGTGTGATAAAACTTCATTCATCTGTTTTAAAACGCCTCTAATGACTTTTGTAGGGATCGCAGTAACAATGATCTTAGAATCTTTAAATGCCTCTTCTAAACTATTAGTAGCCGATACATTTAAAGGTAACATTCCAACTGGTAATTTAGTTTTATTAGTATGATACAGATTAATCTCATTTACAATATCCAAAGTTCTATCATAAATAATAACATCATGTCCGTTGTCACCTAAAATACGTGCTAAAGCACTACCCCAACTTCCACCACCAACTACTGTAACTTTCATTTAATCCTCTTTCTTACGTAAAATAAATTTAATAGGCGTTCCTTCAAAATTAAACGCTTCTCTTAGTTTATTTTCAAGATATCTTTGATATGAGAAATGTAAATAATTTGGATCATTTACAAATAAAACAAATGAAGGTGGGTTTTTTTCAACTTGAGATGCGTAATAAATTTTAAGACGATCTCCATTAAAGAATGGAGCTTGTTGAATAAGTGTAGCATCTAATAATACATCATTAAGAACATTTGTTGCTACTCTTCTTGTATAGTTTTGATAAACAACTTTAATTTGTTCAAAAACAGTATGAACTCGTTGATTTTTTAAAGCTGAAACAAATACAATTGGTGCATAGTCTAAGAAAACAAAATGCGATTTTATTTTCTTAATCCATTCTTGCATTGATTTATCATCCTTTTCTATTGCATCCCATTTATTAACAACAATAATAACTGCTTTATTAGCATCCATTGCATAACCTGCAACACGCTTATCTTGTTCTTCTATTTCTTTAGTTGCATCAAGAAGTAATAATACAACACTTGATCTTTCAATTGCTTTAATAGCTCTTAAGAAACTATATTTTTCTGCATTTTCATAAACTTTACCAGTTTTTCTAATACCTGCAGTATCAATTACAACATAATCTGCACCATCTCTAGTAAATGGTGTATCTATTGCATCACGTGTAGTACCTGCAATGTTACTAACAATTACACGTTCTGTTCCTAAAATTGCATTAGTAAGTGAACTTTTACCTACATTTGGTTGACCAATTAAACAAAATTCAATTGTATCATCATATTTTTTACTTTTCTTTTCTGGTAATAACTCAACTATTTTATCTAATAAATCACCAATACCGATACCATGTAAAGTACTTATAGCAAATACTTCTTCTACCCCAAAATTATAAAATTCATAGATATTATCCATGAATTTTACGTCGTCTATTTTATTTGCAGCCACGATAACAGGTTTTTTAGATTTATGAAGAATAGACATTACATCGCTATCTTCTTTTGTAATCCCTACTCGTCCATCACAAACGAATACAATTACATCTGCTTCGTCAATAGCTAGTTCAGCTTGAGCTCTAATTTCAGTCATAAATGGAACATCTGAAAGTTCTATTCCACCAGTGTCAATTATGGCGAATTGCTGATCTAGCCATTCACATTTAGCATAAAGTCGATCACGTGTAACTCCACTTGCATCATCTGTAATAGCAAGTTTATCACCAGCTAAACGATTGAATAGACTTGATTTACCAACATTTGGACGTCCAACAACCGCAACTGTTCCGTGTTTCATATTTGTTCTTCCTATCTAAATATTATTTTAAAGCATCTCCAAGAATGTCACCTAAAGTGCTTCCTGTATTTTCTTTATCTTGTTCTTTCATGTAAGAATCAAAAGTTTCTCTTTCTTTAGCAACTTCAACAGCTTTAACTGAAACAACAAGTTTAGCACGATTTGGATCACATTCAAGAACCATTGCATTGATTTTAGAACCTGCAGCAAATTCATCAGTTACATTAGTAACACGTTTTGAACTTGAAACTTCATTAACAGGTAAGAAACCAGTAACAGCTTTATATTGAACTTCAGCACCACGTTCAACATCACGTAACACTTCAACTTCAACTAATTCACCTTTACGAAGTTTAACACCGCTCCATGCATTTTCAACAGTTTCACGATGAGATAAGCTTACTCTAAATTTCTTATCATCAATATTCATAACTTTAACTAAAATCTTGTCGCCTTCATTAACTACACCTTCATATTTTTCGTTAATTAACCAAGAGTATTCTACTTTTGGCATTAAACCAGAATATTCAGGAGTAAGTTCAATAATTAAACCAGCTGGAATAATTTTCTTAACAGAACCTTCAAATACATCACCAACATGATATTTTTCTTTTAAAACTTCCCAAGGATGAGTAGTTAAAGCTTTCATTGAAAGACCAATTTTTTCGTCTTCAATTTTAATAACTTTTGCAGTAACTTTTTGACCAACTGATAAAACTTTTTTAACATCACGAACAGGGAAATGATCAATTTCAGATGCATGTAGTAAACCACTAACAAGTCCTAATTTAACAATTGCACCGTAAGCTAAAATAGATACAACTTCTCCTTCAACAACTTGACCAACTTCAATTGCGCCATAAGCAGCTTCTTTTGCAAGTCTCTTTTGTTTCTTTTCAGCAGCAACTTGGCTAACTGAAATGAAGTGACGTTCTTCATTAACATATAATACAATAACAGCGATTTCTTCACCTTTTAATTGTTTTAAAGCTTCTTCACTAAGTGATGAATGTTTATAAGATAAGAATAATTTTGTATTATTGTAAAGTAATTCTGCACCATTTTTAGTAGTTCTTAAAACTTTAGCCATAATAACTTCGTCAGCTTCTTTAATTGCATGGAATGCAGCAATTTTTTCTTGTAAAGCTTTTTCTTTAGCTTCAGCTTGTTCTTTTTCATAAGCAAGTTTTGTAGAAAGATATAAAACTACAACATTAGGATTTTTCTTATCTTTACCAATAGACTTAACTTGAGCAGTATATTCTGCACCTTCAGAGTATTCTAAGTATAATTTACCTGGCACTTCTAGTAAATCATTCGCATAGATTACAGCCTTAACTCCTTCTTCGATTTCTAAATAGATTGCATTACTGTTAACACCAGTAACTGTACCTGTAACTGTTTTTCCAACATAGTACTTTTCGTTTGTTTCGCTCATTTTAATTAAGCCCCTTTCATTCACTAATTTAATAATTTCACTAACTACCTCATCGATTGTCATATTTGATGAATCGACAACGATAGCGTCCTCAGCACATTTTAGAGGACTGATTTTTCGCGTTGAATCTTTATGATCTCTAGTTTCGATTTCAAGCATAGTTTCTTCCAATGACTTGAATACTCCACTTTGTTCGCGCTCTAACATTCTTCTTTTAGCACGACATTCAACGGATGCAATTAAGTAGATTTTAAGCTCTGCGTTAGGAAGCACGACAGTACCAATATCACGTCCGTCCATAATAACACTCTTAGAATCACTTATTTTTCGTTGATAATCAACTAAATAACTTCTAACTACACCTATCTTAGATGGAGTTGAAACATTTTCAGTCACTTCAACGGTTCTGATAGCCTCAGATACATCTTCGCCATCCATAATAAATCTACCATTACAAATATCTAATTCTGTAGTTTTTAAATATTCATAGGCATTTTCATCTTCCATATCGATACCAAGGCGTAGTGCCTTTAATGTTACAGCTCGATACATTGCACCAGTATCAATATATTCGATATTTAATTTTTTTGCAATAATTTTTGCAATAGTACTTTTCCCAGCACCAGCTGGACCGTCAATAGCAATTTTAAACATATTTAGTCACCTCAACTCATTTATTATACCATAAGTTTCTTTTTATATCAAGAAAGTTAGTATAAAATCAAATTATTCACTTCTTAACGCTACAACAGGATCCTTTTTAGCCGCCATTCTTGAAGGGAAAATACCAGCAATTAAAGTTAATGAGACACTTAAAATTACTAATAGATAGCCATACCAAGGAAGTACTGCTGTAAGTGAATTGATGTTTGTTGCACTTCTTGCAATCCAGCTAATTGGGAAGCATAAAAGAACAGTAACAATAATACCTAAAATACCAGCAAGTAAACCAATAATCATAGTTTCAGCATTAAATACACGAGATACGTCTTTCTTAGATGCACCAACTGCACGTAAAATACCAATTTCTTTTGTTCTTTCAAGAACAGAAATATAAGTAATAATACCAATCATAATTGAAGATACAACAAGTGATATAGATACAAAGCAAATTAAAACAACTGAAATTGCAGTAATAATATCTGACACACTTGACATAAGTAGTGCAACCATATCAGTATATTCAATAACATCATCTTCATTTTCAACTGAATTATTATATTCAGTAATCATGTTAGCAATAATTTCTTTGTTTTCAAAATCAATTGGATAAATATAAATATAATCAGGATCTTCAATACGTTTAACGCCTAACATTTCTAAAATTTCATTTTGAGTTTTATCTGAAACTTTATCAGGCATATGATTTAGATATAAGTAAACATATTCTTCATCTGTTAATCCTGCTAAATAATCATCAAAAGCTTTAGCAACTTTTGCAGTTTTATCAGCATTAGAAATCATTCCACTGTAGTTAGAATAATATTGTTCAGCAGTTTCATTTAATGATTGTTCAAAAATAGTATTAAATTGTTCAGTAGTTAATTCTTTTAATACTGACATCGATTGTTCCATCGATAAACCAGTTTTAGTTGCCCAAATATTAGCTACAAACATATAATTAATTGTTTGTTTATAAATTGCTTGTTGAGCCTCAGGTAATGACGAAATACTCTTATACATTTCATTTAAAATCATTGTTTTCATCATTTCTAGTTCAGCAGAATTAGGTTTTTCATAAATCTCTTCAATCTTTTCTTTAGCTTTTTCTGAATATTGTTCAATAATCATTTGCTTAACAGTTTCCATTAAAATAGTTATTAATTCTTCTTTTGTATAACCACTAAGCATATCTTTAATTAATTCTTCACTATAACCTAGTTCTTGAGCGTATTGATTTGTTATATCATTAACAATTTCTTCTGCAGTTTTATCTTCATATTGTTTTAATAGTGAATCAACAGTTGCTTGAACTTCCGAATCTTTTGGAGTTGCTAAAATTCTTTCATATAATTTAGCTTTTTCATTATCTGTAAGTTCGCTTACATAATCTTTAAATGCTTGAATTTGTTCTGCAGGAGTTAATTCTTTTTCTTCTTCTAATACAAAAGGAAGACCAGTTAAAATATTATAATCCTTATTATTAACTTGTTCAATTACCATTTTTGTATTATTTAATGTTTTAATGTAATAACTTGTTAATTTGCTTGTATAGCATAAAGATCCGCTTAAGAAAGCCGATGTAGCATCTGCACTAGGTTTAACTATACCAGAAATTTTTATATCAAAGCCTTTACTAATAATAGAATTTAATAAAACTTCATTATCAGAAATATCAACCCATAATTTTAATGATTCATCGTATTGATAATAGTCAGTAGGTAAAATCATTTTTAAATTTATATTACAAATATCTTCGTAACTCCATGATTTACCTTCATAAGAATCCCAACCATTATCTTCTTTTCCCATCATTGCATTCATTGTAGCATTAATCATTGTTTGTTTATCAACTAAACCTAACGCATATAAAGTAACATCAGAAATTTCATTATTTTCATTTAATACTAAAATAATCTCATTAGCTTCTTTAGGCCAATTTCCATATACTAAATCATATTGATCAACAATTAAATTACTAATTTCTTCTGTTTTAGGATCAGTCAATAATTCTTGCCATACATTCATACTTCCAGCACTTTCAAACATCGAAGACATACTAGACATTGAACCATCTTCAAAAACGCCAGACATTAAATCAGTAAAATCAGCTTTTGCATATTCTCCATTTGGATCAGTAGAATAAATATTAAGTTTAATATCATAACCATATTGAATAGCAGATGAATAATTACTTAATTCTTCACTATGTAAATCTAGATACGCTTTAAATTTCTCCAAGTTATTTGTAGATACTTCAGCATTAATCATGGCTTTCATCATTTTATACATAACAGGATTACCATAAACTGCAGTACGATCTTCTTTGGCAATACCATCTGCAGGTTCTTCTGAATCAATTCCCATTAAAGAACTAATTAAAGCGCTTATGTTAGTAGATTCTTTTTCAATTTGAATAGGAAATGAAGATAAAGTATCTTTCTGTACATCATTTATATAATTTTTAACCCCTGTTGAAATCGATAAAATTAATGCAATACCAATAATACCTATACTACCAGCTATAGCTGTAAGTAATGTTCTACCTTTTTTTGTTAATAAGTTATTAAACGATAACGAAAGAGCAGTCCAAAAAGACATTGATTTATTCTTAGCAATAGTTTTCTTTTCTTTTTTCTTTTCCGAAACATAAGGATTAGAGTCACTAATAATTTTCCCATCTAAAAGTCGTACAATTCTAGAAGCATAAGTATCAGCAATTTCAGGGTTATGAGTAACCATAATTACTAATTTTTCTTTAGCAATTTCTTTTAAGATATCCATTATTTGAATACTAGTTTCAGAATCTAGTGCCCCTGTAGGTTCATCAGCAAGTAAAATATCAGGATTATTTACTAATGCTCTTGCTATTGCAACACGATGCATTTGCCCACCAGACATGTGATTTGGCTTTTTATTGTTTTGATCTTTTAAACCTACTTTAGTTAAAGCCTCAATCGCACGTTCTTTTCTTTCTGCTTTAGATACACCAGATAAAGTAAGTGCAAGTTCTACATTAGATAAAACGGTTTGATGTGGAATTAAATTATAACTTTGAAATACAAAACCAATCGAATGGTTACGATAAGCATCCCAGTTTGAATCCTTATATTCTTTTGTTGAAATTCCATTAATTATTAAATCTCCATCAGTGTATTTATCAAGTCCACCAATGATATTTAATAAAGTCGTTTTACCACAACCAGATTGTCCTAATATCGCAACAAACTCCGACTTTCTAAAAGCAATATTAATTCCTTTTAAAGCTGTTAACTTTGTATTACCTGTTGGATAATCTTTAATAATATTTTTTAATTCTAACATTATTTATCCCTCCATTTTTTTAAAATTATAATACTTTTTTATTAATTTATTATAAACTAATTCCATCTTTTTTTCAATTTCTTTACATTTAAAAAGGATTACATCAATTTAACATGATGTAATCCTTTATTTTTATATTAAATCATTATCATTTCTTGAAATAACAATGCGTTCAGGTTTCATTTTGTCATCATTAACAAAACGCTTACCATTATCAGCAATCGCAATTCTTAAAACAGTATAATCGATATCAACTTTACCTTCATTACAGAAAATCCAACAAGCAGTACTAGATTTTGCGTTTACGCCATGAATAACATCCATATGAATAGCACTATGCATATTAGATTTTACAACTTTTAAGTACATCTTGCCTACATGATTCTTTTTACCCTTAATAATTTCATCAGGTCTCATACGTTTAATATTACCACGATTTGTAAGAAGTAAAATAATATCTTTTTCTGACACATATTTCGCACCTACAACAAAATCTTTAGGACGGCTCTTAAGTTCAATAGACTTAACACCAAATGATGAAGGTTCAATAATACTAATTTCTTTTGCATCATATCGATTCATATAGCCATCATTTGTTGCAATAACAATTTCAGAATTTTCACCTGTAATTACATCGACACTTACAACTTCATCTCCATCACGAAGTTTAGTTGCCATTAAAGTCTTCGAATAACGATTAACTTTAAGACTAGAAATCTTCATACGTTTGATTAAACCACTCTTAGTAGCAAGTAAAACATATTTTTCTTCATCAAAATCTGCTACAGGGAATGAGAAAATTACTTTCTCGTTTGATTCCATTGAAATAAGTGTACTTACATGGTAACCTAAATCTTTATGTTTTGATTCAGGAATCTTATGAATTGGTAAGAAAATATAATTACCTAGATTAGTAAATTGTAACAATACATCAACAGTTGTAACTGAATAAATATCTGTTAAAACATCACCATCTTTAAGTTTAGTTTGTTCACCTTCACCAAGTGTACCAAACGCACGCATAGAAATACGTTTTAAATAACCATCATGTGTAATTAATAACATTACATCTTCTTTTGTAATAACATCTTCAGTCTTAACTTCTAAATCTGAAATTTCTTCTTCAATTAATGTTAATCTAGGCGAATCAATAATTTCTTTAGTTCTTAATAACTCTTCAATTATTGCATTATTTAAAGCACTATGACTAGATAAAATTGATTTTAACTTTCTAACCTCTAAATCTAATTCTTTAGATTCTTGTTTTAAAGCAAAAATATCTGTATTAGTTAAACGATATAATTGTAACATAACAATTGCTTCAGCTTGAATTTCTGTGAAACCATATTTAGAAATTATATTTTCTTTAGCATCAGCTTTATTTTTAGAGTTCTTAATAGTAGTAATAACAGCATCAAGAATTGATACCATTGCAATTAAACCAGCAACAATTTCTTGACGTTTTAAAGCTCTTTCTAAATCGTAATTACATTTATTACGCATTACATCTTTTTGATGATCGATGTATGCATCGATAAAATCAATTAATCCCATATAACAAGGTTTACCACGAACTATAGCAACCATATTAAAATTATAATTCACTTGAAGTTCAGTACTCTTAAACAAGAAGTTTAAAATATATTCCGGATTAACATCTCTTCGTACATCAATTACAATTCTTAACCCACTTCTATCAGTTTCATCACGAATCATTTTTACGCCATCAACATTTTTTGCTTGGATTTGATCACTCATTTTCTTTAATAGTTGAGCTTTATTTACATCAAATGGTATTTCTGTAATAACAATTCTAGGATCAGCTTTAGAAGTATCAATAGTTGCTTTAGCTTTTAAAATTACTTTACCACGACCAGTATTATATGCTTGTTTAAGACCATCAATACCTTGTACAACCCCACCAGTAGGGAAATCTGGACCTTTAATAATTTCTAACAATTCATCAAGGGTACATTTACGATTTTTCATTCGGTAAATTACTGCATCTATACACTCAGCAGGATTATGAGGAGGTATTTCAGTTGCATAACCAGCTGAGATACCACTAGCACCATTAACTAATAGATTAGGGAATTTAGCAGGTAAAACAATTGGTTCTAACTCTTCATCATCAAAGTTAGGAACAAGTCCAACAGTATGTTTATTAATGTCTTCTAACATCATTTCTGCTGTCTTGCACATTCTTGCTTCTGTATAACGCATTGCAGCAGCAGGGTCACCATCAATACTACCATTATTTCCGTGCATATCAATTAAAGGAAGTCTAAATTTAAAATCTTGACTCATTCTAACCATCGCATCATAAACAGCTGTATCACCATGTGGATGATATTTACCAATAACATCACCTACGATACGAGCACTTTTCTTAAATGGTTTATTTGAAAACAAACCAAGTTTGTACATTGCAAATAAAATTCTTCTTTGAACTGGTTTTAAACCATCTCTTGCATCAGGTAAAGCACGATCTTGGATAATATATTTAGAATATCTTCCAAATCTATCACCCATAATGTTCTCAAAGTTTTCTTGTATAATGTTTTCTTCAATAAAATCTGTAATTTTCTTAGATACCTTACTCATCAGCTAATAAGTCCTCCAATATAAAACTATCTTCTGCATCAAAGACAACATTATCTTCAATCCATTCACGACGAGGGTCAACTTCATCCCCCATTAATACATCTAATCTTTCTTCAGCAAGTTCTTCTTCAGAAATAGTTACTCTAATTAATGTACGCTTTCCTGGACACATAGTTGTTTCCCATAATTGTTCAGCATTCATTTCACCTAAACCTTTATAACGTTGAATAGTAACATTTCTTTGGTTTCCAACTTTCATACGAAGTTCTTCATCAGTCCACGCATATTCAATTAAATTCTTATACGAAATCTTATAAAGTGGAGGAGTTGCAATATAAACTTTTCCAGCAAAAATCAATTCTTTCATATATCTAAAGAAGAAAGTAAGTAATAATGTTTGAATATGTGCACCATCGGTATCGGCATCGGTCATAATAATAATTTTATCATAATTACATTTATCTATATCAAAATCACTACCAAGTCCAGCACCTATCGCATTAATTATTGATAACAATTCTTCATTTTTTAATACTTCTTCAAATTTAGCTTTCGCAGTATTTAATACTTTACCTCTTAAAGGAAGAATTGCTTGGAATGTTCTATCTCTACCTTGTTTAGCAGATCCACCAGCAGAATCACCTTCGACTAAGAATAATTCATTTCTTGATGCATCTTTATATTGAGCAGGAGTAAGTTTACCAATAAGATTAGCTGGTTTTGAAGATTTCATTTGTTTTTTCATACGTTCTTCATCACGTAGTAATCTTTGTTTTTCACGAAGTCTCGCTGCAGCTAAAGCTTTTTGAATTAAACTATCAGATATTTTACCATTTTCTGCCATGAAGTTCTTCATTTGTTCATACATGATAGATTCAACAGCTTGTTTTGCCTCAGGTGTACCAAGTTTTGCTTTCGTTTGACCTTCAAATTGAAGTAATGCCTCTGGAATACGAATAGATACAACAGCAACAATACCTTCTCTTACGTCTCCACCATCTAAGTTAGGATCTTTATCCTTTAAAGCGCCAACCATTCTAGCATGTTCATTAAATGCTCTTGTGATTCCACTTCTAAAACCTACTTCATGTGTACCACCATCACGAGTACGAATATTGTTTACAAATGATAATAAATTTTCATTATATGATTTCGCACAATATTGTAAAGATATTTCAACATGAATTTTATTTACATCGCCATTAGATTCAAATGGAACATCACCAACAAAAAATGTTGGATCATTAATAGGTTGTTTATCCTTTGTCATTGTAGAAACAAACTCTTTAATACCATTATCATAAATAAATTCTTCATATTTTTCAGAACCTTCACGTTTATCTTCTAAAGTAATTTTTAAGCCTTTAATTAAAAATGCCGATTCTTTCATTCTTTGAGCAATTTGTTTATAATCATAAATAGTTGTAGAGAAAATTTTGGCATCAGGTTTAAACTTAATAGTAGTACCTGTTTTTCTAGTGTCTCCTAAATTCTTTGGTTTTTCAATAACTTTACCACCATTACGATAAGTTTGTTGGAAAATTTTACCTTCACGATAAATTGTAACAGTTAAATATTCGCTTAAAGCATTAACAACAGATGAACCTACACCATGTAGACCACCTGAAACCTTATAGCCACCACTCGCATCAAACTTACCACCTGCATGTAGAGTATTAAAAATAACCTCAGGTGTAGGACGTTTTTCTACCTTATGAATCCCAGTTGGAATACCACGACCATTATCTGATACAATTATACTATTATCTGGTTCAATAATTACGTTAATTAAAGTACCCCATCCTGATAAAGCTTCATCGATTGCGTTATCAACAATTTCCCATACTAAATGATGTAACCCTCTTGAATCTGTAGATCCGATATACATCCCAGGACGTTTTCTAACAGCTTCTAAGCCCTGTAAGACCTGTATCGAATCTTCATCATATGTTTGTTTAACTTTTTTATTTTTATCATCAGTTGCCATATAAAAAAACCTCCAATAATATCATACTTATTTTTATTGTATCATAATTAAAAAATAAATGCAAGCAATTTGAAAAAAATATAACTAAACCCTATATAAAACACATATTAAAATACTTTTAATTTTAAAAAAATTTGTTGAATTAAGTATGAAATTATCACAAA
>JAZOLP010000189.1:0-1827 GCA_045653225.1 Bacilli bacterium | reverse complement strand
ATATATTAAGATTTAATTGCTGAAGAATAATTATCATAATATTCAACAAAATCATTAAAACGTTCTTTGATATAATTTTTAATTTCTTCTGAATAAGAGATACTATTTAATTGCTCCTTATGTCTTATAATTATTGGTTTGTTTTTTATATTTTTTCTAAATGCAACTTCAGATGGAAGTAGTATCTTTTCAATATCACATATATTAATTACTATATTTGAATTATTATTTTTGCCATTTATAAATATAATTTTATCATCCAAAAATTCAATAAATGAATTTCTTAATAATCTAGAAATATAAAAGTACATTACACTTACTAAAAATAAACCTATTACTAATCCTATTTATCTTATATCTAAAATAACAATAGCAACAATAAGTAAAATAATTGCTGCGAATGCACTAATAATCGAAACAAATTTAAATATTTTCTCATCATTATTATTTCTTCTGAATTTCATTTAAATCACCTCTTATTTGTTATATTATAATAAATATGTTTAAATATGTCAATGTGTTGAAGTATTTTATTTTTAACTTTATATACATCAAAAAATCTCGTTATTTCTAACGAGATTTTTATTTTTATTTATTCAAATACCGCATAAAGTGTTACATCGCCAATTGTACCTTCAGGTAAAGATGTAAAGATTTCAGTAGATGAAATATCAAGAGTCCAACCTTTAAATGTTTTTCCTTCAAGTTTTGGAGTAGGAAGTAATGCAGGTAGTGTTGCAATTGTGTATTCTTCTGTAAAGTTTTCAATTGTTCCACCTGAAATAGCATCAGAATTATAGAATTCTACTGTTGCTGCTCCTGAGTCTGGATCGCCAACAAATTTAACAAATTGACCAACTTTTACAGCAGATCTAAATGCAGATGTTGAATTATAATTTGAATAACTACTTGAAATTACAACAATATAATCACAACCCTCATATTCAAATGTTTTTCCGCTATCAGCAATTGATTTAACTACTAATGCGCCAATCGATTCATCTAGTTCAATGCCAACTCTAAATGACCATGTAGCGTTTAATCCACTATTAAATGTAGAACTGTTATATAAATAAATATTTGATGCATAACCGTTCCAGAAATCACTATTAGCAGTGGATGTAATTGAAGTTGTAGCAGTACCTACAAATTCAACTTTATTACCCCATTCGCCACCTTGTAAATCATATTTAATTGAATATACTGCATAATCATAATTTGCATAAAGTGTAATATCTCCACTTGTTAATTCACTAATTGAACTGATATATGAATTACTTCCTTGTTCTTTTGACCAGCCAAGGAATTTATAACCTTCTTTTTCTGCTGGATATAACATTGTAGATATACCTTCTAAATATTCTTGTGGGTTATTTTCGCTATTTGTTCCACCATCTAAAACATAAGTTACTTTTGAATATACATCTGGTACTTCAACATTTTCCCATTTAGCATAAAGGATAATATCACCAGTTGTTCCTTTTTCAATTTTAATTACTTGTTCACTTGTTGCGTCATGATCTAAATACCAACCTAAGAATGCTATTGATGAAGTTGGTGCAGATAATGTAAATTCATCTTCAATTGTGTATTTAACATGATCTGTTGGCATTGTAGCTTCTACACCTACTAAGTATTTAACCATGTTCTTTTCAGGATAACTATTAAATGCAGCAATATTTGTTCCATTTAACCATTGATGGAATCTAAAGAAGATTTGAACACGGTTATTAGATGCTTGTTTATAAGTATAACTATAGCCTGTATAAGAAGTTTCCATTGCTTTTAGGAAATATGAGTTACATCCAATATATTTTGTACGATAAG
>JAZOLP010000188.1:0-23939 GCA_045653225.1 Bacilli bacterium | reverse complement strand
AAAACGTCCAAATGACTTGCAAATAACAAAAGAAATTGAATACACAATAAACTTTTATAATGATTTAAAACCAATGATTTATTTATCATATGAACGTCTTGCGTTTATTGGTAAGGATGATTTAAATTTAAGAATTACTTTTGATAAAAATATTTTATGGAGAGATTTTGATTTAGATTTATCTAAAGAACCATATGGTGAAAATCTTTTACCATTAGATAATGTATTAATGGAAATCAAAACTATTATGGGACTTCCTAGATGGTTGCTAGATTATTTGGGTAATAATAATATATATAAAACATCATTTTCTAAATATGGAAATGTATATAAAGAACTGTTATGTAAAGAAGGGGAGATAAAATATGCTTAGTGATATTTTAAAAGAAAAAACAACTGATATGTCATACTTTCTTATATGTATGATAATTGCTGTAGGTCTTGGATTAATTCAAGCTGCAGTGTATACAATTAAAAATAGATATTCGAAAAGTTTTGTTACAACACTTGTATTATTGCCTGTAGCTGTATGTATGATTGTTCTTTTAGTGAACAACAATTTAGGAGTTGCTGTAGCTGTTGCTGGAGCATTTACACTTGTTAGATTTAGATCAGTCCCTGGCACAGGAAAAGAAATTACAGCAATATTTATTTCAATGGTAACAGGCGTTACTTTAGCATCATGGCAAACTTATAATATTGAATACGCTGTAATATTCACAATTTTAGGCAGTGGATTATTACTTTTATTAAATACAACTAGTTTATTTAGTAAAAATAATAAGCAAGAACTAATATTAAAAATTACTATTCCTGAAATGTTAAACTACACAAAAGTATTTGAAGAGGTATTTGAAAAATATACAACACTTCATGAGAAGATTGGTGTTAAATCAGTTAATATGGGTAGTATGTTTAAGCTATCTTATAGAATTGTGTTAAAAGATAAAAACAAAGAAAAAGAATTTATTGATGAATTAAGAATTAGAAACGGAAATTTAGAAATCTCTTTATTTGAAGAAACATATTCAGAAAATACTTTATAGGAGCTACTATATGAAGAAAATAATTAGTTTATTTCTTATATCAATTTTAATAATTTCAATGGTTTCGTGTAAGCAAGTAGAAGATAAATGTAAACCTGGTGCACATGGAACATTAGAGTGGGTAGTAGTGAAAGATTCAACATGTACTACTTTAGGACAAAAAAATCAAATTTGTTCTAAATGTAAAGAAGTAATAACAACTGCGGTGATACAATATAAAGAACATAAAGAACAAATTATGTCTAGTATTCCATCAAATTGTGAAGAAGATGGAACTTCAGAATATAAAATATGTAGTAGTTGTGATACAGTTTTAGTTGAACCAACTATTATACCTGCTGTTGGACATAAATACCAAATAGATGAAAAATCATCAACAGATAAATTATTAGTATATGTTTGCAGCAATTGTAATGATTCTTATACATTAGAAAATTCAAGTGGAAGTCTATGTTCAAATGGGCATAAATCAAGTGATTGGATTGTAATATCAGAATCAACTTGTGAAAAAAATGGCAATGCTCATAAAATTTGTACTGTATGTAATGTTGAATTAGAAATAAAGTCATTAGAACTAAAGAATCATTCTGAAATAAAATTATATGGAACACAATCAACATGTACAACAACTGGTTTAACTGATGGAGTAAAATGTTCAAGCTGTAATAAAGTTATTAAAGAACAAATAATAATACCTGCTCTTGAACATAGTTATGTTATTACTAATACAGTAAATCCTACAAAAGATCAAGATGGTTATATTGAATATACATGTACATCATGTAATGAAAGTTATAAAAAAACATTAAATGCTACAGGTAATTATGATGAAACATCTGCGACTATCATAATTCTTAGTAATAACTCTATTTCAGTAAGTAATAATAATGGTGGTGTATTAATTAATAATAATGAAATTACAATTACTTTAGGTGGAGAGTATGATTTATTAGGTGAATTAAGTGATGGCAATATTATTGTTGCACTACCTGAATCTGATAAAGCAATTATTAACATGCGTGGGGTTAAATTAACTTCAACTAATACACATCCAATATATATAGAAAGTGGCGATAAAGTTGAAATTTCTGCAAAAGCAGATACAGAAAACTATATTTATGATAAGCGAGATACTGATTCTAACGCTGTTGGAGCTGCAATCTATTCTTTGATTGATCTTGAAATAAAAGGAAAAGGCATTTTAAAAGTAACATCTACTTATAATAATGCAATTGGAACAACTAAAGATTTAGAAATTAAAAACTTAAACCTAGAAGTTAATGCACCAAATAATGCTTTAAAGGGAAATGATTCAATTACAATAGAATCAGGTACTATTAAAGCAATATCCTCAAGCGGTGATGCATTGAAAACAGAAAATTCAGATATATCTTCTAAAGGTAATCAAAGAGGTATAATTACTATTTTAGATGGTATAATAGATTTATATGCTGCATGTGATGGCATTGATGCATCATATGATTGTATTGTCGAAGGCGGTACAATTAATATCTATACTGAAAAATATTCATCATATTCAGGTGATGTTACAGTTAATTCAACGACATCATTATATTTAAGAATATCATCAATAGCAAGTGGTTTATCAAATATTTCTAAATATTCAGCAATGTTTATTACAGAAGATAATAAAACAACTTGGGCGAACGGAACTTATATTTCAGCTAATGGAAAAAAGTATTATAAATTTGATATTTCATCTGAAGCAAAATATGTTAAATTCTTTGGCTATAGTTCAAGTCAAACACAGGGCCAAAGTAGTTCATATTCATATTCATCAGACCAACTAACAATTCCTTCAGCAAACGATACATATTATGTAACTAGCACATCAAGTTCGAAAATGTCTGGATCTTGGGAAAACTACAATTCACCAACTGGTGGTCAAGGTGGACCTGGAGGAGGCGGTGGAATGGGAGGCCTTCAAGAAGGAAACTCCAATAAAGCAGCATATTCACGTAAAGGAATTAAAGCGGATAATTCGATTACAATCAATGGTGGAACAATAAATATTAAGAGTCACGATGATGGTATTCATACTAATAGTGATGTATTGTTAGAAAACGGTAGTTATGGTAGTGCAAACTTAATAATAAACGCTGGCAATATTACTGTTTACTCTGATGATGATGGACTTCATGCTGATGGTAATTTAACAGTAAATGGTGGTAATATTATTATTTCTAATTCTTATGAAGGGATTGAAGGAAATATTATTACTTTTAAAAATGGTAGTGTCCAAATAAAATCATTAGATGATGGAATTAATGCTAAAACAACACTTAATTTCAACGGAAGTATTGTATATCTAGATGCTGGCGGTGATGGTATTGATTCAAATGGAAATATATATATGACATCAGGAATAGTATTAGCACTTGGTCCAACTAATGGTGGAAATGGAGTAATTGACTACGGAGATAGAAACTGTACATTCTCATTTACTGGTGGTTTACTACTTGCAATAGGATGTTCTGGAATGAATGCAAAACCTATAGCATCTTCTGGAAATACTGTAACTGCGACTACACCTGGTGCTCCTAGTGTAGGTTCATATCTTGAAGTGAAATCGAACGGAAATATTATAGCTGTTGTTAAAGTTACAAAATCTAGTCAAAACTATAGAGTTCTAGCATATAATAATACTTCTTATCCTAGTACAACTGTTTCAGTAGTTACATCAACAAGTGTAAAACTTACAAATGATTTATTCTCTGTAGCTAGCTAATTTAAATCCTCAAACATTAATAGTTTGAGGATTTTTATATATGAAAAAATCATTAAACAAAAATTAAAAAAATAAGTATAGGAATAGACAATTAACAATTATTTTGTGTATAATGTTAGTAATTTTATTGAAAGGACTTTTATGTTATGAATGCAATTGTATCTGTAGTAGGTAAAGACACTGTAGGGATTTTAGCAAATGTTTCTGTAAAATGTGCAGAATATAATGCTAATGTAATTGATGTATCACAAACTGTTATTAATGAATATTTCGCAATGTTTATGTTTATTAACATTGATAAATTATCTATTGATTTTAATGACTTTGTTGATGTACTTGTAAATCTAGGTAAAGAGAAAAATTTAGAAATTCATGTAATGCATGAAGAAATCTTTAATATGATGCATAAGATTTAAAAGGTGATTCTATGTATAACAAAAGAGAAATACTAGAAACTATTCAAATGATTAAAGAACAAAACCTTGATGTAAGAACAATTACAATGGGGATTTCTTTAATTGATTGTATGGATACAGATATATATAAATCTTGCGAAAAAGTTTATAATAAAATTTATAAATACGCTAAAGATTTAGTTAAAACAGGAGAAGCTATTTCTAAAAAATATGGTATTCCCATTGTTAATAAAAGAGTTGCTGTTACACCTATTTCAATGCTTGTTGGTGTAAGTGGAGGAGATCCTGTACTTTATGCAAAAACACTTGATAAAGTTGCAAATGATATTGGAATTGACTTTATTGGTGGATTTAGTGCACTTGTTCAAAAAGGATTTGCCCCTGGTGATAAAGAATTAATTAATGCTATTCCTGAAGCGCTTGCTGTTACATCAAAGTTATGTTCTAGTGTAAATATTGGTTCAACACGTGCAGGCATTAACCTTGATGCGGTAAAAATAATGGGTGAAAAAATTATTGAAGCTGCAACACTTACAAAAGATACAGATTGTTCTGGTGCTGCAAAACTTGTAGTTTTTTGTAATGCGGTAGAAGACAATCCATTTATGGCTGGTGCTTTCCATGGAGTTGGTGAAGCGGATTGCGTAATTAACGTTGGTGTATCAGGACCAGGTGTAGTAAGAAGTGCTATTAAACAACTTCCAAAAGATGCAAGTATTGCAGAAGTTGCAGAGATGATTAAAAAGACTGCATTTAAAGTAACTCGAATGGGACAACTTGTAGGTGTAGAAGCATCAAAAATGTTAGATGTACCATTTGGTATTGTTGATTTATCACTTGCTCCAACTCCAGCTGTAGGTGATTCTGTTGCACACATTCTAGAAGAAATGGGCTTAGAACAATGTGGTGGTTGTGGAACAACTGCATGTCTTGCAATCTTAAATGATGCTGTTAAAAAAGGTGGAGTTATGGCATCTAGTAGAGTAGGTGGACTTAGTGGTGCATTTATTCCTGTAAGTGAAGATGCTGGTATGATTGCAGCTGCAAAAAGTGGTGCATTAAAATTAGAAAAACTAGAAGCTATGACTGCAGTATGTAGTGTAGGACTTGATATGATTGTAGTACCAGGTGATACATCTGCTAAAGTACTTTCTGCATTAATTGCAGATGAAGCAGCAATTGGTATGATTAACTCAAAAACTACTGCTGTAAGAGTAATCCCAGCAATTGGAAAAAAAGATACTGATGTACTTAACTTTGGGGGTTTACTTGGTTATGCTCCAATAATGAGTATTTCTAAAGTAAAACCTGATGTCTTTATTGATCGTGGAGGTCAAGTACCATCACCTTTAAATAGTTTAAAAAATTAAAAAAATGCTGTATTTTATTACAGCATTTTTATTTATTTAAAATTATCTATTTAAAATAAGTTCAGTAAGTTTGATAGGATCAACAATCTTACCATCTTTATAAACACGCATATTACCAGATGCAATTTCATCAATAAGAATTACTTCACCATTGTTGTAACCAAATTCAAATTTGATATCCCAAAGTTCAAGGCCAATTTTCTTTAAGTCTTCTGCAATTACATTTGTTATTTTTAATGTTTGTTCTTTCATTGATTCAAATAATTCACCACTCATTACACCAAGTGCTACTAAACCTTCTTTAGTTACTAGTGGGTCACCTTTTGCATCGTTCTTGAATGTACATTCAACATAACCACCTTCAAGGACAGTACCATCATTGATATATTCACCATATCTTCTAATGAAACTACCTGTTGCAACAAGTCTACAAATTACTTCTAAACCATGTCCGAATACTTTACCAGGTAATACTTCCATTGTAGCATCATCAATGTTTGCACTAACATAGTGAGTTTTAACACCAGCTTGTTTTAATAGTTCGAAGTAGTAAATTGATACTTTTAAATTTTCTCTTCCAATACCATCAATTGTTAAACCAACAGTATTTTCACCTGGGTCAAATACACCATCTTTACCAGTACAGTCATCTTTAAATTTAAGAAGAACATTGCCATTTTCTAATTCATATACGTCTTTTGTTTTACCTTCGTAAAGCTTTTTCATTTTAAATCTCCCTTTATTTTTTAAAATTTACGAAATTATTGTATCACAAAAAAAATTTAGATTTACAAAACTTGCAATATTTTTGTATTTATAGTATACTATATGTAGTTATACAACTGACGGAAAAATGGAGTATACCATATGGGAGTATAACTTAATAAGTGTCGACCGTCTGGGCATATTTCTTGCGTTAGAAGTATGCCCTTTTTGCGTTTTTTTAGCGTATAAATTATATATATAAAATTTGGAGGTATAAATGAGAGTAGCAGTGGTTATGGGTTCAGTTAGTGATTTATCTAAAGTTGAGCCCGCTATTTTAATTTTAAAGGAGTTTGGTGTAAAAACTGATGTAAGATGTTTATCTGCACATCGTGCACACCATGAATTATGTGAGTTTATAAATGAAGCTAATAATAATGGTACAGAAGTAATTATTGCGGCTGCTGGCATGGCTGCAGCACTTCCTGGTGTTATTGCATCTAGTACTGTAATACCTGTTATTGGTGTCCCAATTAGTGGAAGTGTACTAGATGGAATGGATGCTTTATTATCAATTGCACAAATGCCTCCTGGAATTCCAGTTGCTACTGTTGCAATTAATGGTAGTAAGAATGCTGCTTATTTAGCACTTCAAATTATGGGAAATAAATATGAAAATATTAAAAATTTACTTCTTGAACATCGCAATAAGATGACTAAAGAAGCATTAGAAAAAAATGAAGAAATTAAAAATAAATATTAAAAGGAGAAAATCAAGATGAGTAATAAATATCGTGAAGCAGGTGTAGATTTAGAAGCAGGTTATGAGTCAGTTAGACTTATAAAATCACATGTAGCAAGAACTAAAGTATTAGGAGCAGTGGACTCGATTGGTGCTTTTGGCGGAATGTTTGATTTAAGTTTATTTAACATGAAAGAACCAGTATTAGTATCTGGTACAGATGGTGTTGGAACTAAACTTATGATCGCTTTTGAAGTTGATAAACATGATACAATTGGTATTGATGCTGTTGCAATGTGTGTTAATGATGTGCTTGTTCAAGGTGCTATGCCAATTTTCTTCCTTGACTATTTAGCAGTAGGAAAGAACTTCCCTAAAAAAATTGAACAACTTGTAAAAGGTGTTGCTGATGGATGTGTACTTAGTGAATGTGCATTAATTGGTGGTGAAACTGCAGAAATGCCTGATATGTATGATGTTAATCATTACGACATTGCAGGTTTCTGTGTAGGTGCGGTTGAGAAATCAAAATTACTTGATGGCAGTAAGATTAGTGTTGGCAATGTATTAATTGGTTTACCTTCAACTGGATGTCACTCTAATGGTTATTCTTTAGTAAGAAAAGTTTTATTAAAAGATGCTAAACTTGATGTTCATAAGTTCTATCCTGAATTTAATAAAACTCTTGGTGAAGAACTTCTTACTCCAACAAAGATATATGTAAAAACTATTAAACACTTATTAAATAGTGGTGCTAATATTAATGGTATGTGTCATATTACTGGTGGTGGTTTCTTTGAAAATGTTCCACGTATGTTAAAAGAAGGACAAGGTGTAGAAATTAACGTTAGTTCATTCCCTAAACCTAAAATATTTGATCTTATTCAAGAAACTGGAAATATCCCTACTAAAGAAATGTATAATGTATTTAATATGGGTATTGGTTTTATGCTTGCAGTTTCTGAAAATGATGTAGATAGTGTTATGAATTTATTAAAAGAAATTAATGAACCAGCTTATGTTATTGGTAAAGTAACTGACAGTGGTGAAGTGGACTTAAAATGGTAAATATAGCAGTATTTGTATCAGGTAGTGGTACTAATCTACAAGCATTAATTGATGCATGTAGTAATAATGAAATTAATGGATCTATTAAATTAGTAGTATCAAACCGCAAAAAAGCATACGGATTAGAACGTGCTAAGTTGGCAGGTATTAAAGCAGAATGGATAAAAGATGAAGAATTGATCTTAAAAAGATTAGAAGAAGAAAAAATTGATTTAATTGTCCTTGCAGGATATCTTGCTATAGTATCTGAAAAGTTAATTAGTAAATTTGAAAATAAAATTATAAATATTCATCCATCACTTATTCCATCTTTTTGTGGAGAAGGTTTTTATGGACTTCATGTTCATGAAGCATGTTTTAAACGTGGATGTAAAGTTTCTGGCGCAACAGTTCATTTTGTATCAGCTGTTGTAGATGGTGGACCAATCATTTTACAAAGATCAATAGATATATCTGATTGTAAAACACCAGAAGAAATTCAAGAAAAGATTTTAATTAATATTGAACATAAAATTTTAAAAGAAGCAGTTGCTTTATACTGCGATAACAGACTAAAAGTTGAAAACGAAAGGGTAGAAATAATATGAAAAGAGCATTAGTAAGCGTTACTAATAAAGAAGGCATTGTTGAATTTTGTCAAGGTCTTGAAAAATTAGGATTTGAAATTGTATCAACAGGTGGTACTTTAAATAAACTAGCGTCTAGTGGAGTTAAAGCTATCGCTATTGATGAAGTAACAAAATTTCCAGAAATGCTAGATGGAAGAGTAAAAACTCTTCATCCAATGGTTCATGGTGGGCTTTTATATAGAAGAGATTTAGAATCTCATGTTAAAACAATTGAAGAATACGGAATTAAACCAATTGATCTAGTATGTGTAAATTTATATGAATTTGAAAAAGCATTACGTGCAGGAAAACCAATGGCTGAAATGATTGAAAACATTGATATTGGTGGCCCATCAATGATTAGAAGTGCTGCTAAGAATTTTAAAGATGTTCTAATTGTTACAAATCCTAATGATTATAATAGTGTACTTGAAGCTATTGAAAATGGTACTGACGATTATAATTTTAGATTAAATCTTGCATATAAAGCATTTAGTGCTACTGCTGCTTATGATTCTATTATTTCTAGATATTTTGCAGGTGTAGTAGGTGATGAGTTCCCTGATACATTAAATATTTCACTAAAGAAAGTTGAACACTTACGTTATGGTGAAAATAGTCAACAACTTGCAAATACATATCAAGATTCATTTATTGAAAAATCTTTACTTGATTATGAACAATTAAATGGTAAAGAAATTTCATTTAATAACTTAAATGACTTATATGGTGCTGTTGCTTTGGTTAGAGAATTTGCAGATGTAACAGTAACTGCTGCTATTAAACACTCAACTCCATGTGGTGTTGCAGTAGGTGCTACTGGTTATGAATCATATATGAAGGCATATGAAGCTGACCCACAATCAATTTTTGGTGGTATTGTAGCAACTAACTATAAAATTGATAAAGAAACAGCACTTGAAATGACAAAAATTTTCTTAGAAATTGTTGCTGCTCCTGATTTTGATGAAGAAGCACTTCAAGTTTTAAAGAAGAAAAAGAACTTACGTGTATTAAAACTAGCTAATCTTGATGCACGTGAAGCTAAATATGATATTAAATACTTAGAAGGTAAAGTATTGGTACAACAAGTTAATACTAAGATGATTGATGAAATGAAAGTTGTTACTAATAATGCTCCAACTGCAGAACAAATTTCTGATATGGAATTTGGTATGAGAGTTGTCAAATATGTAAAATCAAATGCAATTTGTATTGTTAAAAATGGTGTTACTCTTGCAATTGGTGGTGGTCAAACTTCACGTGTATGGGCTTTAGAAAATGCCATTCATAACAATCCTGATAAAGACTTTAAAGGAAGTGTTCTTGCAAGTGATGCATTCTTCCCATTTAATGACTGCGTACAAGTTGCTGCAAATGCAGGTGTAGCTGCAATTATTCAACCTGGTGGTAGTATTAAAGACCAAGATTCAATTGACTTATGTAATGAACTTGGCATTCCAATGGTATTTAGTGGATACCGTCACTTTAGACACTAAGGAGATATATATATGAAAGTACTAATTATTGGTAGTGGTGGTCGCGAACATGCGATAGCATATCAATTATCAAAAAGTAGTAAAGTAACTGAACTTCATGCAATTCCAGGTAATCCTGGTATCGCAAAACTTGGAACATGCCATAAGGCTAGTGTTGAAGATTTAGAATATATATTAAATTTTGTTGAAGAACATAAAATTGATTTAACGGTTGTAGGACCAGAAGTACCTTTATGTATGGGACTTGCTGATTTACTAGAAGCTAATGGTCATAAAGTATTTGGTCCTAAAAAAGCATCTGCAACACTTGAAGGTTCTAAAGCTTTTTCTAAAGATTTTATGAAACGTCATAATATTCCTACAGCTCTTTATGCTAATGTAGATAATTATGAAGATGCTGTAAAAGAACTAGAAAACTTTACATATCCTGTTGTTGTTAAGGCAGATGGGCTTGCAGCTGGTAAAGGTGTAGTTATTTGTGAAACAAAAGAAGTAGCACTAAATGTATTAAAAGAATTCTTAGTAGATGGTGCACTTTCTGGAGCAGGTAAAACAGTTGTATTAGAAGAATTTTTAACTGGTTTTGAATGTTCTTTACTTTGTTTTACAGATTCTGAAACAATTATTCCGATGGTTACCGCAAAAGATCATAAACAAATTTTTGATGGTAATCTTGGACCTAATACTGGTGGAATGGGTACAATTAGCCCTAATCCGTTTATGCCAAGTGATATGGATAGTATTTTAAAAGAAGAAATATTAGATCCATTTATGAAAGGTTTAAAAGAAGATAACCTTGATTTTAGAGGAGTTATCTTTATTGGGCTAATGATTGAAAATAATCATGCTAAAGTACTTGAATTTAATGTGCGTTTTGGAGATCCAGAAACTCAAGTAATTATGTTACGCTTAGAAAGTGATTTATTTGATATTATGAACGCTACAGCTACTAAAACATTAAAAGATATTAATATTTCATGGAATGATTTAGTTGCTGGATGTGTTGTTCTTGCAAGTGAAGGATATCCTGGTAGTTATCCTAAGGGACTTGAAATTACAGGACTTGATGATGTAGATAGTGATGTAATTGTATTCCATGCTGGAACAAGTATTAAGGATGATAAACTAGTTACTAGTGGTGGTAGAGTACTTAATGTTTGTACTGTTGGTAAATCACTAGAAGAAGTAAGAAATAAAATTTATACTGAAATTGAAAAAATTAATTTCGATGGAAAATATTGCCGAAAAGATATCGGCTTAAGATAGGAGGACTCATGTCAAAAGTACATCGTATATATGTAGAAAAAAGAAAAGAATTTGCGGTTGAAGCATTAGAACTTTTACACAATTTGAAAAATCAACTTAAAATTAATAACCTTGAATCTGTTAAAGTAATTAATCGTTATGATGTACAAGGAGTTTCCGATGAAGCTTTAAACCAAGGTATTTCAATTATTTTAAGTGAACCAATGGTAGATGATGTTATTTTAGAAGATTATGAAAATCCATTTAACTATCCTATCTTTGGTATTGAATATTTGCCTGGGCAATATGATCAACGTGCAGATGCTTGTGAACAATGTTTCCAACTTTTAACTGGTGAAAAAAGTGTTAAGGTTAAATGTGCAAAAATTATTGTTTTAGTTGGTAATGTTTCAAGTGAAGATGTTGAAAAAATTAAAAAATATTTAATTAATCCAGTAGACCAACGTGTTGCATCACTTGAAAAAGTTGATACACTAGATTCTGAAAGTGTTGTAATTAATAAAGTTCCTGTAATTAGTGGATTTATTGATTTTACAAAAGATGAGTTAATTAACTATTTAAAAGAAAATTCAATGGCAATGAATTATGATGACTTAAAAGTTACTCAAGATTACTTTAAAGATGAAGAACATCGTGATCCAACAGAAACAGAACTAAAAGTACTTGATACTTATTGGTCAGATCACTGTCGTCATACTACATTCTCGACAATTATCACAGATCTAAGTGTTCAAGATGGTGATTTTAAAGAAGTATTAAGAAGTGATATTGAAAAATATATTTCATCACGTCATGCGGTGTATGGTATTAATACAACTCGTCCAATGACACTTATGGATCTTGCAACAATTTCAATGAAAGAATTAAGAAAGCTAGGTTTCTTAGATGATTTAGAAGTAAGTGAAGAAATTAATGCTTGCTCTATTGAAATTGAAATCAATACAACAACTGGGAAAGAAAACTGGTTGTTAATGTTTAAAAATGAAACACATAACCATCCAACAGAAATTGAACCATTTGGTGGTGCTGCAACATGTTTAGGTGGTGCTATTCGTGATCCACTATCAGGTCGTGCTTATGTTTATCAATCTATGAGAATTACAGGTGCTGGAGACCCAAGAGAGTCACTAGAAGATACACTTAAAGGTAAACTTCCTCAAAGAAAGATTTGTAAAGAAGCGGCTCATGGATTCTCTAGTTATGGTAATCAAATAGGTCTTACAACTGGTTATGTACATGAAGTATATCATCCTGGTTATGTTGCTAAAAGAATGGAAATTGGTGCTGTAGTAGCAGCTGCTCCAAAAGAACAAGTAAAACGTTTAGAACCACTTGAAGGTCATATTGTTTTATTAATTGGTGGTAGAACTGGTCGTGATGGTATTGGCGGTGCAACAGGCTCATCAAAATCACACGAATTAAAAACAACTACTACTGCTGGGGCTGAAGTACAAAAAGGTAACCCGATCGAAGAAAGAAAAATTCAACGTTTATTTAGAAACAAGAGTGTTTCTGAAAAAATTATTCGTTGTAATGACTTTGGCGCTGGTGGTGTATGTGTAGCTGTTGGTGAACTTGCACCTGGTCTTGAAATTAATCTTGATGCTGTACTTAAAAAATATGAAGGATTAAATGGTACTGAACTTGCAATTAGTGAATCACAAGAAAGAATGGCCATTGTAATTGAAGCAAAAGATGAAGAATTTATTAAAAATGAATGTTTCAATGAAAACCTAGAAGTAGTTAAAATTGCAACAGTTACTAGCAATAACAGACTTGTTATGAAGTATCTTGGTCAAACTATTGTTGATATTAATAGAAGTTTCTTAGATAAAAATGGTGCTTCACGTTATCAAGAAGTAGAAGTAGAACTTCCTAATTTTAATGAAACTCCATTTGATGTAAAAGCATGTTCTAACTTTAAAGAAACTACAACTGAAGTATTATCTCGTCTTTCGGTTTGTAGCCAAAAAGGTCTTGTTGAAATGTTTGACTCATCAATTGGTAATAGTACTGTACTTTCTCCTTATGGTGGTAAAACTTTAAGAACTGAAACAGAAGGTATGGCTGCTTTAATTCCAGTTTTAGGAAAAGAAACTACAACTTGTTCAGTTATGAGTTATGGATTTAATCCAGAAATCTCTAAATGGTCCCCATACCATGGAGCAATTTATGCGGTAGTTGAAAGTGTAGCAAAAATTATTGCAATGGGTGGAGATTATCACAAGATTAGATTCTCATTCCAAGAATACTTTGAAAAATTACTTGATAATCCTATAAAATGGGGTAAACCATTTGCTGCACTACTTGGTGCATACAAAGTACAAAAAGAATTAAATTTACCATCAATTGGTGGTAAAGACTCAATGAGTGGTTCATTTGAAAATTTAGATGTACCACCAACACTTGTATCATTTGCAATAACTGCAGCAGATGTAAAAGATATTGTTACTCCAGAATTAAAAGCTGCTAATCATTTATTAGTAGAAGTAATGTTAGAAAAAGATAAATTTAATTTATTTAACTTTGATTCACTAAAATCTACTTATGATAAAGTATCGGCATTAATTAAAGATAAAAAAGTCTTTAGTGCTTACACTATTAAAGATGGTGGTGTGATTGAAGCTGTATATAAGATGGCTTTTGGTAATGAAATTGGTGTTAAATTAAATCAAGAATTACCACTTGATTCATTAGTACAAAAAGACTTTGGTAACATTATTTTAGAAGTAGAAAATAATATTGATTTATCTGATTTAAATGTAAGAGTTATTGGACAAACTTTAAATGAATCTAAAGTAGTTTATAACGATTTAATTGTTGAATTAGATGAAGCATATGATATATATAAAAATGTTTTAAATTCAGTTTATCCACAAACTGAAATTGCTCCAACTACTGATTTAGTTGTTGGCAATTGTTCTTTAAGAACAACTTTAAAAGCAAAACAAACATATGATGAAGTTAATGTAGTTATTCCAGTATTCCCTGGAACTAACTGTGAATATGATTCAAAACGTGCATTTGAAAAAGCAGGAGCTAAAGTTGAACTTGTTGTAATTAGAAATAAAACAGAACAAGATATTAAAAATTCAATAAGCGATTTAGTTACTGCAATTAAGAAAGCGCAAATAATGATGCTTCCTGGCGGATTTAGTGCTGGTGATGAACCAGAAGGATCAGGTAAGTTTATTGCAACTTTCTTACGAAATGAGAAAATTAAAGAAGCAATTACAGATTTACTAGAAAATAGAGATGGTTTAATGATTGGTATTTGTAATGGATTCCAGGCTTTAATTAAACTAGGCCTTTTACCATATGGAAAAATATCTGATATGACAAAAGATGATGCGACACTTACATTTAATACAATTGGTCGCCATGTTTCACAAATGGTAAATACAAAAATTACATCTGTAAAATCACCTTGGTTAAATGGTGTTAATGTTGGAGATATACATACTATTCCAGTAAGCCATGGTGAAGGTCGCTTTGTAGCGCCTGCTAATGTATTAGAAGAATTGTTTAAAAATGGTCAAGTATTTACACAATACGTAGATGAATTTAATAATCCGACAATGCAGTCTCCATATAATCCGAATGGCTCAATGATGGCAATTGAAGGTATTATATCAATTGATGGTAGAGTCATTGGTAAGATGGGACATAGTGAACGTCAAGGAGATAACAGATTTATTAACATCTATGGTGAAATGGATCAAAAATTATTTGAATCAGGTGTAAATTATTTCAAAAAATAAAACATGAGGTGAAATAAAATGGGTGGTTTTTTCGGTATAGCATCTAAATCAGACTGTGTAATGAAACTATTTTTTGGTGTAGACTATCACTCACATTTAGGTACTAGACGTGGTGGGATGGCATTATATGGTGAAGAGGGATTTCAAAGAGTAATTCATAATATTCAAAATGCCCCTTTTAGAACAAAATTTGATGCAGACTTAGATAATTTAAAGGGTAATATTGGTATTGGATGTATATCTGATAATGAAGCTCAACCATTATTAATTAATTCTATTTTAGGATCATATGCTATTACTACAGTAGGAAAGATTAATAACTTAGATGAACTACGTGAAGAATGTTTTAAAAACGGACGAGTGCAGTTTATTGAAATGAATAAAGGATTAATTAATCCTACTGAGATGGTAGCAGCACTAATTAATCAAAAACCTACAATTGTAGAGGGATTAAAATACGCACAAGAAAAAATTAAAGGATCTATGAGTATTTTACTATTATTTCCTGATCGTATTTATGCATCCCGTGATAAATATGGTAGAACACCAATTATTGTAGGTAAATCAAAAAATGGATATTGTGTTACTTTTGAAAGTAGTGCATATCAAAATCTTGGCTTTACATATGTAAAAGACTTAGGTCCTGGTGAAATTGTATCAATTACAAATAAAGATTTAGTTGTTGAAAGTGAGCCCAATAAATGCATGAAAATGTGTTCATTTTTATGGAGTTATTATGGTTATCCAACAGCTACTTATGAAGGACGTAATGTTGAGATAATGAGATATAAATGTGGAGAACTTTTAAGAAAACGTGATGAAATAGAAGCAGATGGCGTTGCAGGTGTTCCTGATTCAGGTGTACCTCATGCAATTGGATATTCTAATACTGCACATATTCCATATATTAGACCGTTTATTAAATATACTCCAACTTGGCCTAGATCGTTTACACCATCAAGTCAAGCACAAAGAAATTTAATCGCAAGAATGAAACTTATTGCGATACCTGAACTTATTAAAGATAAAAAACTAGTTTTAATTGATGACTCAATTGTAAGAGGAACTCAGTTAAGAGAAACAGTAGAATATTTATATGATGCTGGTGTTAAAGAAGTTCATGTAAGACCTGCATGCCCACCGATCATGTTTGCATGTAAGTATTTAAACTTCTCACGTTCAACATCAGTAATGGACTTAATAACAAGAAAAGTTATTGCGGATTTAGAAAATGTTGAAGTTGTAAGTGATGAACTTGCACAAGAATACATTGATCCTGATAGTCCAAAATACAAATTAATGGTAGATGAAATTTGTAAACGAATGAATTTTGATACCTTAAAATATCATAGAATCGATGATTTAATTGAATCAATCGGTATTGAACCATGTAAACTTTGTACATATTGTTTTAATGGGAAAGAAGAATAGGAGGAAGAAATTATGGCTTTTTATTTTAAAGAACCTTCACGTACATTTAGTGAATATTTATTAGTACCTGGTTATTCTAGTGCAGAATGTCAACCTAAAAATGTTTGTTTAAAGACACCACTTGTTAAGTTTAAAAAAGGCGAAGAGCCAAGAATTTCTTTAAACATTCCGATGATTTCTGCAATTATGCAGTCAGTATCTAATGATACACTTGCAATTGCACTTGCAAAAGAAGGTGGAATATCATTTATCTACGGATCTCAAACAGTAGAAGATCAAGCTGCAATGGTAAAACGTGTTAAAAGTTATAAAGCAGGATTTGTAAAATCAGCATCTAATTTAACACCTGAGGATACACTTGCAGATGTACTTAACTTAAAAGAGAAAAATGGTCACTCAACTGTCGCAATAACACATGATGGTACTGCTAATGGTAAATTATTAGGTATTGTTACAGGTAGAGATTATAGAGTTTCAAGAATGAGCACTGATTTAAAGGTGAAAGAATTCATGACTCCACTTGAAAAATTAGTTACTGCAAAACTCGGTGTTACTTTAAAAGAAGCTAACGATATCATTTGGGATAATAAATTAAATTCATTACCAGTAATTGATGAAAATGGATGTTTAGATTCATTTGTATTTAGAAAAGATTATGAATCAAATAAAAATAATCCACTTGAATTATTAGATTCAGAAAAAAGATTAGTTGTTGGTGCAGGTATCAACACAAGAGATTATAAAGAAAGAGTTCCAGCTTTAGTTGAAGCAGGTGTAGATGTACTATGTATTGACTCTAGTGAAGGTTTTAGCGAATGGCAAAAACTTACAATTGAATGGATAAGAGAAAAATATGGTGACTCTGTTATGGTTGGAGCAGGAAACGTTGTCGATGCAGATGGATTTAGATTCTTAGCAGAATGCGGTGCTGACTTTGTTAAAGTTGGTATTGGCGGAGGATCTATTTGTATTACACGTGAAACAAAAGGTATCGGTCGCGGTCAAGCCACTGCAACAATTGAAGTTGCAAAAGCAAGAGATGAATATTTTAAAGAAACTGGTATATATGTTCCAATTTGTTCAGATGGTGGTATTGTACATGATTACCACATTACACTTGCTCTTGCAATGGGATCTGACTTTGTAATGCTTGGAAGATATTTCTCAAGATTCGATGAATCACCAACAAATAAAGTAAAAATTAATGGACAATATATGAAAGAGTACTGGGGTGAAGGCTCAGCCCGTGCTCGTAACTGGCAACGTTATGACCTAGGTGGAGATAAGAAACTATCTTTTGAAGAAGGTGTAGATTCTTATGTACCATATGCAGGAAGCCTAAAAGATAACGTAGCAATTTCACTTGCAAAAGTGAAATCAACAATGTGCAACTGTGGAGCACTTACAATCCCAGAATTACAACAAAAAGCGAAATTAACACTTGTTTCATCAACTAGTATTATTGAAGGTGGAGCACACGACGTAGTATTAAAAGATAAAACAAGTTCATAAGGAGTATTTTTATGAACACAAATAAAGTACTATCAAATTATGGTTGTTACACATTTAACGATGATGTAATGAAAGAACGTCTTCCAAAAGAGACATATGATGAATTTAAATCATCACTTGAAAAAGGTGAAACTCTTTCAAAAGAATGTGCAGCTGTAATTGCAGATATTATGCTAGAATGGGCAACAGAACTTGGAGCAACTCATTTTACTCATTGGTTTGCACCACTAACTGGACTTACTGCTGAAAAGCATGACTCATTCTTAGAATTAATTGATGATAAAGCAACACTAAAGTTTAGTGGTAAACTTTTAAGAAAAGGTGAAACTGACGCATCAAGTTTTCCATCAGGTGGTCTTCGTGCAACATTTGAAGCACGTGGGTATACTGCATGGGATTGTACATCACTTGCTTTTGTAAAAGATGGTTCATTATATATTCCAACGCTATTTTGTTCATATACAGGAGAAGCATTAGATAATAAGACTCCACTTTTAAAATCATGTGATGCACTAAATAAAGAAGCAGTTAAATTACTTAATGTAATTGGGCTATCTGATGTTACAAGCGTAACTAGTAATGTTGGTGCTGAACAAGAATACTTCTTAGTTGATGAAGAATATTATGAAAAACGTCTAGATTTAAAATTAACTGGTAGAACTTTATATGGAGCTAATCCTCCTAAAGGTCAAGAGTTAGAAGGTCACTATTATGGTTATTTAAATAATCGTGTAGCTAACTTTATGAAAGATTTAGATGCTGAACTTTGGAAGTATGGAATTCCTGCTAAAACTAAACATAATGAAGCAGCTCCAGCTCAACATGAAATTGCTTGTATATATAGAAAAGTAAATATCACAACTGATAATAACCATTTAATTATGCAATTAATGCAAGACATTGCAAAAAAACATGGTTTAAGATGCTTACTACATGAAAAACCATTTAGAGGTGTAAATGGTTCTGGTAAACATAATAACTGGTCAGTTGTTACAAATACTGGTATTAATTTATTTAAACCAGGTGCAGATCCAATTAATAATAAAGCATTTTTAGCAACACTTGCTTGTATGGTAAAAGGTGTTGATGATTTTGCTGATTTATTAAGATTATCTATCGCAACACCAGGAAACGATCACAGACTTGGTGGAAACGAAGCGCCACCTGCAACAATCTCAATGTTCTTAGGTGAAGAATTAAATGATGTTATTGAAGCAATCATTAATGATAAAGAACCACATGAAGTTAAGAATGCAAGATTTAATACAGGTGTAAGTGTAATACCTGACTTTAAAAAAGATAATACAGATAGAAATAGAACATCTCCATTTGCCTTTACAGGTAATAAATTTGAATTTAGAGGAGTTGGTTCTAGCCAAAGTATTGCTGTAGCAAATACTATGTTAAATACAATGCTAGCTGCAACAATGAAAATAATGAGTGAAAAATTAGAAAATGGTATCTCATTAAATGAATGTATTAAAGATTTCTTTAGTAATCATAAACGTGTGATTTTTGAAGGGAATGGTTATTCAAAAGAATGGGAAGAAGAAGTTGCAAAACGCGGCCTTTCTAATTTGAAAAATACTGTTGATGCAATCAAAGTTCTTAAAAATAAAGAATTAACGGCATCACTTATTGAACTAGGAGTATTTACTAACCTTGAGGTTGATTCTCGTTATGAAATACTTTTAGATAGTTACTCGAAAACAATACAAGTAGAAGCATCTACTGCTCTACATATGGCAAAAAGTCAAATATTCCCAGCTTGCTTATCATATTATGATAAAATCTTAAATACATTTCAAACAGCTTCTTCATTAAATTATCCTTTATCTTTTGTATCAACAATAGCTTTAGAATTAGGCACTTTATTAGAAGAAATGAAAAATGCTATGGATAAATTAGAAACTTGTATTAAAGAAGCTAGTGAAGAAAAAGATGATTATTTAAAAGCTGCTACTATTTGGAAAGATAAAGTATTAACAGCTATGGATGAATTAAGAAAAGTTGTTGACACTTTAGAAACAAAAGTAGATGAAAATTCTTGGCCTATGCCTACATATATCGACCTATTATTCGGTATTAAATAAATATTAGGAGGAATTAAAATGTTAAGTGATTTAGAGATTGCTCAACAAGCGAAAATATTAAAAATTAAAGAAATCGCTGCAAAAGTTGGTTTAACAGAAGATGATTTAGAACTATATGGTAACTATAAAGCAAAAATTCATCTTGATAAACTAAACAGCGATAAAAAAGATGCAAAATTAATTTTAGTAACTGCGATTAACCCCACACCTGCTGGTGAAGGTAAATCAACAACTACAATTGGTCTTGCTGATGCAATGAACAAAATTGGCAAAAATACAGTAGTTGCACTTCGTGAACCAAGCTTTGGTCCAGTTCTAGGAGTTAAAGGTGGTGCTGCTGGTGGTGGTTATGCCCAAGTAATTCCAATGGAAGATATTAACCTACATTTCACTGGTGATTTACATGCAATCACAACTGCAACTAATGCAATTGCAGCAATGCTTGATAACCATATTCAACAAGGTAATGAATTAGGAATTGATCCAACAAGAATCATTCTTCATAGATGTCTTGATATGAATGACAGAGCACTTAGAAATGTAATTATTGGTCTTGGTGGTCCAACAAATGGTGTACCAAGAGAAGATCATTTTGATATTACAGTTGCATCAGAAGTAATGGCAGTATTATGTCTTGCTACAAGTTTAGAAGATTTTAAAGCACGTATTGCAAGAATGGTTATTGCATACACATATGATAAAAAACCAGTAACTGTTGCAGATATAAAAGCAACAGGTGCTGTAACACTTATTATGAAAGATGCATTAATGCCAAACCTTGTTCAAACATTGGAACATACACCAACACTTATTCATGGTGGACCATTTGCAAATATTGCACATGGTTGTAACTCTGTAATCGCTACAAAAACAGCTCTTAAAATGGGTGACTATGTAGTAACAGAAGCAGGCTTTGGTGCTGACTTAGGTGCTGAAAAATTCTTAGATATTAAATGTCGTATGGCTGATTTACATCCATCTTGTGTTGTTATTGTTGCAACAATTAGAGCACTTAAGATGCATGGTGGTGTAGATAAGAAAGATTTAGCAATAGAAAATGTAGATGCATTATTAAAAGGTATTACTAATCTTGAAAAACATATCGAAAATATTGGAAAATATAATTTACCATATGTTGTTGCAATTAACAAATTTGGTACTGATACAGAAAATGAAGTTAAAGCTTTAGAAAACTGGGCAAAAGAACATAATCATCCAGTAGCACTTTCAGAAGTATTTGCAAAAGGTGGTGCAGGTGGTGTTGAACTTGCTGAAAAAGTAGTTAAAGAAATTGAACTTCATGATGGTGCTGAAAAATTTGCTCCAATTTATGATGCAGCACTTCCAATTAAAGACAAGATTTCTGCTATCTGTAAAGAAATCTATGGAGCAGACTCAGTTGAATTTACAACAACTGCTAAAAACCAAATGGCTGCAATTAAGAGAAATGGTTGGGACAAATTACCTATTTGTATTGCAAAAACTCAATATTCATTATCTGATAATCCTAAACTTCTTGCAAGACCATCTGGATTTACAATTACAATTAGAGAATTAAAACCATCTATTGGTGCAGGATTTATTGTTGCACTAAGTGGTGACATCATGACAATGCCAGGTTTACCTAAAGAACCAGCAGCAAACAAAATGGATGTTATTGATTCTAAAGCAGTAGGTTTATTCTAAAAGAGATATATGAATAATGAACGTATCTTAGTACTTGACTTCGGAGGTCAGTACAATCAATTAATTGCACGTAGAGTTAGAGAATGTAATGTTTATTGTGAGGTACATCCTTATAATTTATCAATTAATAAAATAAAAGAATTTAATCCTAAAGGTATTATTTTTACAGGTGGACCTGCAAGTGTTTATTTAGAGGATTCTCCACTTTGTGATAAAGAGATATTTGAATTAAACATTCCAATTCTAGGTATTTGTTATGGCTCTCAACTAATGGCTCATTTACTTGGTGGTCAAGTTGAACATGCAGAAACTTCAGAATATGGTAAAACTTTAATTAATGTTGATAATGACTCTTTAATTTTTGAAAATGTTTCATCTGAAACTACATGTTGGATGAGTCATACAGACTTAATTACAAAAGTACCAAATGGATTTAAAATAACATCGCATTCTGCTGATTGCCCAGTTGCCGCAATGGAAAATGAAGAAAAGAATTTATATGCAGTACAATTTCATCCAGAAGTTGCTCATACAATAGAAGGGATGAAGATGCTTTCAAACTTTGTTAAAAACATTTGTAAATGTGTTGGCGACTGGAAAATGAGTGATTTTGCAGAAAAACAAATCAAAGAATTAAAACAAAAAATTGGTAATGGTAAAGTACTATGTGCTTTATCAGGAGGTGTTGATTCAAGTGTTGCTGCAGTACTTCTTTCTAAAGCAATCGGAAATAATTTAACGTGTGTATTTGTAGATCATGGACTACTTCGCAAAAATGAAGGTGATGAAGTAGAAAAAGTATTTGGTAAAGAAGGTAATTATCAATTAAACTTTGTAAGAGTAAATGCTCAAGAAAGATTCTATAATAAATTAAAAGGTGTAACCGATCCTGAGGCTAAAAGAAAAATAATTGGCGCTGAATTTATTAGAGTATTTGAGGAAGAAGCTAAAAAAATTGGTAAAGTAGACTTCTTAGTACAAGGAACAATTTACCCAGATGTTATTGAATCTGGTCTTGGTAAAAGCGCAACAATTAAATCTCACCACAATGTAGGTGGTCTTCCAAGTGTTGTTGACTTTAAAGAAATTATTGAACCTTTAAGACTTTTATTTAAAGATGAGGTAAGAAAAGTTGGACTAGAACTTGGTATTCCAGAATACTTAGTATATCGTCAACCATTCCCAGGACCAGGGCTTGGTATTAGAATAATTGGTGAAGTCACAAAAGAAAAGGTAAAAATCGTTCAAGAAGCTGATTATATTTACCGAGAAGAAATTGCTAAAGCAGGTATTGATAAATCTTTAGGTCAATATTTTGCAGCTCTTACAAATATGCAAAGTGTTGGTGTTATGGGTGATGAAAGAACATATGATTACGCAATCGCGCTTCGCGCTGTAACTACAACAGATTTTATGACAGCAGACTGGGCAAGAATTCCATATGAGGTAATTGATATTATTTCAAGAAGAATTGTCAATGAAGTAAAAGGTGTCAATAGAGTACTTCTTGATTGTACTTCTAAACCACCTTCAACAATTGAATTTGAATAACTGATTAAAGTATGAGCACTTATGCTCATACTTTTTCTTTAGATATATAATTATTATAAATTCTCTTGTATTATATATATTATTATGATAAAATAATAAAAAAGGAGGTATATTTTATGAAAAATATTGCTGAATACATTTTATATTATGAGTATACTGCTATATTCGATTTAGAAGGTATACCTCAAATGGAAACTACAAAGGGTTTTAGAGAAATTGATATCAAAATAGGTGAATATTTAAATTTACCTTTTTATGAAGATGTTAAATCACATATATCTACTATTGAAGAAGTTGATGAAAAACTTGTGCTTACTTTGAAAATTCCTTGTAAACCTTTATGGGAAAACACTAAAGAAATAGTTAAAATTACTGAAGGTGAAATTGTAAAGTTTTATTATGGAAGAACTACTTTAAATACACAAACTGATTATTA
>JAZOLP010000187.1:0-4787 GCA_045653225.1 Bacilli bacterium | reverse complement strand
ATAAAGATTTAGGATATTTAGCTTTAATTTTTCCTGATTCACCATTAACTATAAAACGGTACTTTTTACTTTTATAATTTAATATTCCAAACCAAACAGGTAATAAAACATATTTGTAAGTAACTTTATTATAACAAGTTTTAACATTTAAGTACCCGACAACATCATAAAAATAACCACTTAAAATAGCACTTCTAATTCTAGAAGTCATAATATCTTTTGCTTCTTTAAAACAATGCTTTACATCTTTAGAATAATGTTCAGCTTGAAAACCAGCAAGATAACCTTCCTCAAAATCTAATGAATCATTTGTGTTATAAGGACTAACACAATTTAATTCATCCTGAGATAAAGAATTACCAGAATTAACCAAAACATCATCAAAATCTACAATTTTAGTTCCTTTGATATAATACCATCTAATTCTAGTTTCAGTTCTTCTATTTTTTCCACTTCCTACTGTAACTGTGTAACGTTTACCTAATTTTCCATTATAAGTTGAAAAAGTTGAACTGTCATATGTCCAAGAAGGAATATACACACCATTAATTGATAAATCAAGATGCATTTTGCGAACCTTTCTTGGTACAAAAATATTTTTCTTAATTATTTTTTTGTATGCATCAATTGCAAAATCATTTGTTTTTTTAAAAGGAATAACTCGATTAGGTTTAATACCAGAAATAGAATCAAAAGTAACAACTTGTTTAGACCCACAAAATGGACATATAGAACTCATTTGTTTTTTCGAAATAACGTTTTCGCCGCCGCAATTTACACATTTAATAATTTGTGTTTCATTTTGCCAATTTAAATTTTCAGTTTCAACTCCAAAAAAATCAATTTCATCATCAGATACTTCTTTTATTAGATCTATATTTTTTAAACAATAATCACATTTTAATGAACTACTATTCGGGTCATAGCGCATTGGAGCTCCACATTCAGGACATTTATAGGTATTAGTGTCGACTTGTTCAATTAACTCCTCTTGAGTTTCCATAAATCACCTAAATTTGATGTCCACAATTAGGACAGAATTTTGAACCAGTTGGATATTGATTTCCACAATTTGTACAGAATGATTTTACAACAACAGGCTTACCGCAACCAGGACAGAATTTAGCTCCTTGTGGTAATTGACTATTACAATGAGCGCATGTGCCATTAACTGGATTTTGAGGTTGACTAGGATTTAAACTATTAGATAAGTTTTGTCCCATTGCAGCTCCAACCGCAATACCAATACCAGCACCAACCATACCATTTCCTTCATTTTGAGCTGCATCTCTTATAGCATCAGCAGTTTGTAAACGAGTATAGTCATCAATAGCTCCTTGCATAGCTCCAGTCGAAGATCGTTTATCAATAGCTTCTTCTACCACTTCAGGTAATACAACAGATTCTACATAAAATGAACAAACTTCTAAACCAATTTTTTCAAAATCATCTTGAATTTCATTTTTTACAAGATCACCAATTTCATTATATTTTGCAGGAATATCTAATGCAGAAATATTAGATTCACCAATAACTGTTGTAAAATTTGTTACAATGATACTCTTAAAGTATTCAACAAGAGCTTGAGTACGATAATCTTTATTTGTACCAAAAATTTCATTCATGAATACATCAGCTTTTTTAACTTGGAAAGAATATGTTCCACGAGCACCAATTCTAATTAAACCAAAATAATTGTCTCTTAGAGCAATTTTAGAAGCTGTTCCCCACTTCATATCAATGAATTGTTTAGTATTAACATAATAAACATCACCTTTAAATGGAGAATCAAATCCATACTTCCAACTTTTAATTTTAGTTATAATAGGAATATTTTTAGTTATTAATTCATGTACCCCTGGACCATAAACCTCTATCAGACCTTCTAAAACTAATAACGCAACTTGACTTTCTTGTACAATCAATTGGCAACCATTCATTATTTCATCACGATCTTCCATTGGATAATGATAAACGATTGTATCTTTTGAAGGGTCATCCCATTTTATAACTTTTAATAATTGTCTTCTAATAAATCCCATTTTTATAAATTCCTTTCTTTACTTATATTGTAATGTAGCATTAATTGCTTTTTTCCATCCAATAATTAATTTATTTCTTGTTTGTTCATCCATAGATGATGTAAACATCGAATCTATTAAATGAAGTCTAATAATTTCTTCTTTAGATTCAAATAATCCAACTTTCAGACCACAAACATATGTTGCACCTAAGGCTGTAGTTTCTTTACAAATAGGTCTTTTTAAAGTCACATTCGATAAATCTGCTTGAAATTGCATTAAATAACTATTAACACAAGCTCCTCCATCAACACCCATTGTTTTAATTTTCACATTAGATGAGGTTTCCATAGCATCTAAAACATCTTTAGTTTGATATGCTATAGATTCAATAGTAGCTGCAGTAATATTATCCTTAGTAGTAGTTCTAGTAATCCCAAAAATTGCACCTCTTGCATCAGAATCCCAATATGGAGTACCTAAACCCACAAAAGCTGGAACAATATAAACACCTCCGCTTGGAGATTTGCTTTTTAACGCTTTTTCACAATCTATAGAATTTGAAAAAAATTCCATTTTATCTCTCAACCATTGAACACCTGCTCCAGCAATAAAAACTGAACCTTCTAAAGCATATTCAATTTTACCATCAATTCCCCATGCAATTGTTGATAATAATCCATAACCTGGATTTTTAATTGCTTCTTTAGTATTCATTAGCATAAAACATCCAGTTCCATATGTATTTTTCGCATCTCCTTGTTCAAAGCAACATTGACCAAATAATGAAGCTTGTTGATCACCTATAATTGCAGCAATTGGAACATCTTTAAAATCTGAATCTATTTCTATCAACGCTTCAGCATATCCAAAAATTTCATTAGAATCACATACTTTAGGTAATATATTTGATGGAATGTTTAAAATATTTAATAGTTCTTCATCCCAACATAAATCATAAATATTATAAATCATTGTACGTGAGGCATTTGTATAATCAGTTGCATGAACTTTACCATTAGTTAATTTCCATAATAAAAACGAATCAATTGTTCCAAATTTAATATCTCCATTAACTGCTTTCTCATATGCACCATTAACATTATTTAAAAGCCAATTAATCTTACTCCCAGAAAAATATGAATTTACTACTAAACCAGTTTTCGATAAAATTAGTTGTTCATAACCATCTTTAATAAGTTGATCACAAACATTTTGACTTTGTCTACTTTGCCAAACGATCGCATTATAAATTGGTTGACTTGTTTTTTTATCCCATAAGATAGTAGTTTCTCTTTGATTTGTAATTGCTATACCAGCAATTTCCTTAGCTGTAATTTTAGATTGTTTAATAACATTTTCAATAGTTTGATATGTTTTAATCCAAATCTCATTAGCATTGTGTTCTACCCAACCATCATTAGGACAGATTTGTTCAATTTCCATTTGACTAATAGAAATAATATTAGCTTTTTTGTCAAATAGAATAGTTCTAGTACTTGTAGTACCTTGATCAATAGTCAAAATATACTTTTTCATAACTTATCCTTTTTACTTAGATTTTTTATAAACTCCAATAATTTCTCCAAAATACTCATGATGAAACAAACCATCTTTATAAAGAGGTTTATTTAAAACTTCTTCTGACAAAATATTATTTTTATTAATTGGGTTTTGATAAATTTTCTTACAAACAACTATCAAAGAAGCTTCTTTATATCCAACAGCGTTATCAATTTCAAAAGGTGTTAAGTTGCATAATTCTTCTTTATTAACATCTCTTCCACTCATAAAACCAAAAACTTTATTTACATCATCTTTTAATTCATCAAACCACATAATAGTAAAATAATCAGATAAATTCGCGAACTCAAACGAATATCTTGTAGGTTTAACAAATACTGTCGCGATTTCTTTACTCCATAAACATCCTAAGTTACCCCAAGCAACAGTTAAACCATTATGATTATTTATGTCTCCAAAAACAACAATTGGACAATCTATTTTAAATAATTTTATTGCGTTTCCTTCTATTTCATAACTTGTAATTTTTTCAAACATAAAACCACCTCTTTTTTACATTATATCATATTTTTACTAATATTAAAATATATTAAAGAAAAAAATACCAAAAAGGTATTTTATTTTTTCTTTATAATAATCTTAATACCAATATAATTTGTTAAAATCCAAACAATTATTATAATAAAACAACAAATTAACGTGTATATAAAATTTAAATTAAATAAGTATCGGTTTAAAATCATAAATGTTATTAAAATAAGAGCTGTAATAAAAGCTACAATAATCATAAATCTTTTTACACAATTAGCTTTATTCATTATATTCAAACTCTAATACATGATTTCGAGCAAAAAATTCTTTGATTGGGTTTAGTAACTTTTCAGCATATGAATCTTCAGCATCATCGACGATTATTTTAATAACTTCCTCAAAACAATTATATAGCATTCTACTAAAAGTAATTTTACTTTTTAAAATTGAACTCGCTATTTCATGATCTACTAAAATACTCATTGTAGCAACTTCTGGCACTTGTTTAACATAGTTAGAACTAACTTTTTTAACGCCTTCCTCAACATCTTCTGAAGGATAAGTATCTCTAATAACATTATACTCGCTATAGTAATCAGAAAACTTGACTAAGTTTTTAATATAATTTAGTTCTCCAACTTCAAATTTTCTTTTATGTAAAACTGATTTAATCATTAAACTTTGGAAATATGCATCAAAACTTATTAATAC
>JAZOLP010000186.1:0-4166 GCA_045653225.1 Bacilli bacterium | reverse complement strand
TTATAATTGAAAAATATAAAGCAAATGCATTAGTAGTCGTTAATTTAATTAAAACTCTTCCTGATAATTTAACTATTGATGATAGAGAAACTATTGCTGATTGTTTAAATGCTTATAACAATTTATTAGATGAAGAAAAGGTTTATGTTACTAATTATCAAGAATTAGTATCGAAAAATAAAACAATGCAGGAAATAATCGAAAATACATCTTATGATGTTAATGTTGTTTTAAATGGTGGATACTTAGAAAACATGAAAGAAATTAATGATCTTGTTGAAATTAACTCTTTTAATGTAAATAATTATTCATGTAATATTTGGAGTGCTTATTCAAATAATATCTTTATTTATAAAACTAGTTTAATGAATAAAGATGATTTATATACAAGTTTTATAAAAGTTGGATTCTCTTTAGATAAACAAAGCAATCAATATGTAGTTGATCATGTAGTGAAATCTGGTGTTGCTTTATCTAGTGATTTAAAAGTAAGTGAATATTATATCTTAGTACACTCAAACTATACTGATGGTTATAACATTGTTAATAGTATTATAGTTGGCAATATTATTTCATTTGATAATGAGTTACCATCTTCATCTACAGATACTCTTAATAAAACATTTAAAGTATTAAGAAAATCTAATGAAACTAAATATGTTATTTCTCTTAAAGGAATTTCTACATTACCTGTTCCTGAAAGATCTGGATATGTATTCTTAGGTTGGTATTTAGATAAGTCATTTACTTCAAGTGTTGTAACTGAAGTTTCACAAAGTACAACAGTTTATGCTAAATGGACTGTAGATCAAGGGAATATTACGACAGAATCAGTATTAAACTGTGTTTCTGATTTAGCTACATCTGATACAACTGATATTTTATTATTAGAAAATGATGAAGCAACATTTACATGGAGTAGTTCTAATAATAATTTATATACAATTAAAGATGGTAAAGGAATTGTTTCAAAAGTTAATCAAACACATAAAAAACAAACAGTTACAGTAAGTGTTACAATTAAATATAAAACTGGAAGTTCTAAAACACTTTCTAAAGAAATAACAATTAATCCAATTTTATTTGAAAGTTTCTCACAAACTCCTATTGCTACATACTTCTATACTGGTGCAATTAGTGCATATAAAACATATAATGCAAGATATTTACAAAATCAAACATTATTCTCAGAAACTACAAAAGATACATTAGATATTATTTATTATGCATTTATCACACCAAAAAGTGATGGTACAGTATCAATGGACAACGCATCATATTTAGATGAAGTAAGACAACTAAGAAATAATGATGTAAGAATTATTGGTTGTGTTAATGGAGTTGGTTCTGCAACATCACAAGCGTTTAAGACAGTAACAGCTGATGCTACATTAAGAGGTAAATTTGTAGATAATTTAATGAATTTAGTTGAAAAATATAATCTAGATGGTTTAGATTTAGACTGGGAAGCTGTTTCAGAATCATTAAAACCAGTTGCATCACAATATAATTTATTATGTGAAGAATTACGTGCTGAAATGACTGCACGTCAAGATGAAGGTGGTTCACCTTATTTATTAACAATGGCAGTTCCAGCAAGTAGTTATGGTACAGAATCTGATAGATTTGATTTTAAAACACTAAATAAATATTTAGATTATATTAATATAATGTCTTATGATTTAAATAATTCATCTAAAACAACACACCTTTCTCCACTTTATTCATCATCTTATGATAATGGTTATGGATTTGGTGCAGTTTATGGAGTAAATAGAATAACTTCGCTTGGTTTTGATAAATCTAAATTAATCATAGGATGTGCAGGTTATGGTAAAGCATATAAAGTATCAGGTACATCTAGTACTTATCCAGCACTTGGAATATCAGGTACTTTAACAAAAATCTCAGGCTATGATGGTTCTTTCGCATCAGGTACAGTTTATGGAAGTGTAATTGAACAATTAATCAACACAGGTAAATATGTTCAATATACAGAAACAAACAGAAACGGACAGATCGTAGGATCATATCTATATAACTCAACGGATAAAATTTTTATAACATATGATTCAAAAGAAGCTGTAATGGCTAAATATGAATACGCATATCAAAATGGTGTTGGAATGATGTGCTGGGCATATACTGAAGATACTGCTGACATAGTTATCAACGCAATTTACGAAGCAAAAAATAAATAAAATAATAATCCTCCTAATCTCTATTAGGAGGATTATTTAATTATGATTATATATTTTTAATTTATATAATACATAATTAAAATCTTATATATGTAAATATATAAAAGATTTTTTTGTATTTTATAATTTTGCAAATAAAAAGCTAAACACTTAAAATTATAGTATAATATATATATAAAGAAGGTGAAATTATGAAAAAAATTTTAACAATTCAAGATATATCATGTGTAGGGCAATGTTCATTAACAGTTGCACTTCCAATCATTTCAGCTATGAGTATTGAAGCATGTATCTTACCATCTGCTGTATTATCAACACATACTGGTGGTTTTACTGGGTTTACATTTAGAGATTTAACTGAAGACTTACCTAACATTAAAAATCATTGGTTAAAAGAAAATATTAATTTCGATGGTATTTATACTGGTTATATTGGTAGTACTAAACAAATTAATTATATTAAAGATATTATTGATAGCTTTAAAAAAGAAGATCAAGCAATCGTAGTTGACCCTGCGATGGCAGATCATGGTAAATTATATTATGGATTTGATGAAGCTTTCGTTGAAGAAATGAAAACTTTGTGTGGTAAGGCTGATTATATTATTCCTAATATTACTGAGGCTTGTTATTTAACAAATACTCCTTATTTTGAAACTTATTCAAAAGAACAAATTGAAGCTTTACTTGTTAAACTTTCTAATTTAGGATGTAAATATGTTGTATTAACTGGTATTAGTTTTGAAGATGGATTACTAGGTGCTGCGATGTATGATTCTATTAATAAAGAGTTTAAATATTACTTTAATGAAAGAGTACCACTATTATTCCATGGTACAGGAGATATCTTTGCTTCTAGTTTCTTTGGTGCTGTTATTAATGGTTTGGATATGTTTGAAGCATGTAAGGTTGCTGTTGACTTCACTTTACTTGCAATTAAAAATACTATTAATGATGCTAAAGAACATTGGTATGGTGTTCATTTTGAAAAAGCATTATATTATTTAACTGAAAAGTTTAAATAAACATTTGAAATAATATTAAAAAAATAGTATAATAATCATATATTAATTAAAAGGAGGCTTCCATGCAAGAAATTATTTATAATTTTATCGAAACTAATATTTGTTTTGAACAATTAGAATACTTCATTAGAATTTTACTTGCTGGTGTTTGTGGAGCTGCAATAGGATTCGAAAGAAGAAAAAGATTTAAAGATGCTGGTATTAGAACACATTTAATTTTGTCTATTGGTTGTGCAGTAATTATGATTGTTTCTAAATATGCTTTCAAAGATACACTTGATTATGATTCAGCAAGAGTTGCATCAAACATTATTACTGGTGTGGGTTTCTTAGGTGCTGGTGTTATTTTTGTTAAAAGTGGTTCTGTTAGAGGTTTAACTACTGCTGCTGGTATTTGGACGACTGCAGCAATAGGTATGGCAATAGGTGCTGGTTTTTATTTATTAGGTATTGGTGTATCAATTTTATTAATTTTAATTCAAATTTTATTATATCGTATTGTTCCTGCTTTAGAGTCTATTGAAGTTGCTGAACTTTTGATTAAAGCAAAACGTACACCTAATATTTTAGAAACTATTAAAAAAGAACTTGATAAAAACAATGTCTATATTAGTACTGTTAAGATTAAAAAACATGAAAATGAATTAGACATTAGATTTAGTGTAAAAGTACAAAAAGATCATTCTTTGCAAGGGTTATTTGAGTTACTTTCATCTTATGACGAAATAATCGAAATTTCGACAAATTTCTAAAAAATTAAAAAAAATAAGAAGGCACATATATTGTGCCTTTAATTTTTTTTGGTATAATGTAATTATAAGGGGGATATTATGGGGTTATACATATCAAAAGAAGTCTTTTTAATAATAAACAATCATCATCTAGATATTATTAAAGAGATAAAAGAAATATTATTAAAATTTAATATTCATATAAATAT
>JAZOLP010000185.1:0-6201 GCA_045653225.1 Bacilli bacterium | reverse complement strand
CATCCCTGTCCCTTTTATACTAACTAGATAATACATCATAAAAAAATCACCTCTAACATTATATGCGAGTGGTGATAATTATATTTTTATATTCTTTTTATCTGATATTTATTTAATTTTTTTACTCAATGTATAGTTATTTTCAAACATTAAGTTAATTTTTTAAACTCTAATTATATTTTATGCCCCAATAGCCTGTTTTCTTTGAACCAACTCTTTTGATAATATTTTTTTCTTTTAATTTTTTAAAAATTTCTTTTGTAGTTCTAATAGATCTATTAATTTTTTTAGAGCATTCTTCGATAGTGATATCCTGATTATCTTTTATTATATTTATTATTTCTTTTTCTATATCACTTAAATCAAAAAATACATCAGAAGAATTTTTATATGATACATGTAATTTTTTATTGCTTAAAACGTGATTACTATTAAACAATAAATTCTCTAAAAACATTTCCAAGTAATCAGATGTTTCGTCAATGCCTAACAAAAAGTTTGAATAATTAGCTCTAACTAATGCATTTCTAAAATACCATGAATGTTTTGCAAAAAGATCATTATTTATGTCAAACCCTTTTGTATTTAAATATTTAATTAAAAAAACAGCAGTTGTTCTAGTATTGCCTTCACCAAAAACATGTATTTGCCATAAATTACTTATAAACTTTGCAATATGTTTAATAAAGTCTTCTTTTGTTAAATGACGATAACTAAATTCTTTTTCTTGCTGAAAATCATATTCTAAAAGATCTCTCAAATTATAAGCATTGCCATATGTAACAGTATCACCATCTAAAACCCATTCTTTTTTTGAAATATTATAATTTCTTATTTGACCAGCATTTTCATAAATACCTTCAAATAACTGTTTATGAATATTTATATATTCAACTGGAGAAAAAGCAAAACTATTAGAAGCAACAAGTTCTGCGATTCTTACACTTACTTTATCAGCTTCTTCAGTTCGATCAGTATCTTTAGGTTTTTCTAAATAATAAGAGTTAATCAACTTATGTGCTTCTTCGAATGATAAATCATCATCTATATTTCTTTCAGCAATTTCATATAAATATGTTGAAGGCGTTAAATCATCTACTTTTTGTAGACCAATTGCAGTTTGCCAAGCATATGCTTTTTTATATTTTTGGGGAGATTCATTTTTATATTTTTCAAAATCCATAATTAATTCTCCTTTTCTAAACTTATTATACCACAAATAATTTTAAAGTGCAAAAATAAAGTGCAATTTTTGCACTTTATTTAAAACTATTTATATTAAACATATTGTCATACCGAACCCTTTTATACCAACTAGATAATACTTCATAAAAAAATCACCACTACATTATATGCAAATGGTGATAGTTATATTTATAGACAAATTAAAATGAGCTTGTTCAATTAAATATATTCAATTGGAACTAACCAACAATTTTTATTTATTGGTTGTAATTTGCTACTCAAGCAGAATACCAATCCAGTTGAAACATTATCTGAATATTTTTTTAATACTTCAAAATGTTTATCAGGATGATTAGGACTTATACCTTTTTTTATTTCAATTGGATATAACGTATCTGCTTGGTCATAAATTAAATCAATTTCTTTTTGATCCTTATCACGATAATAATATAAATGCATTTTAGGATCAACGCCATGGCTTGTTAAATTTTTAATTATTTCACTAACAACAAAAGTTTCAAATATAGCACCACCTAAAGCACCTACTTCTAAAGTTTCTGCATTTGGATATTTTGCTAAATAGCTACATAGCCCTGTATCCATAAAATATAACTTAGGAGATTTAATAATTCTATTTGATAAATTAGAATAATATGGTTGCAATAAATATATAATCCCCGATGATTCTAAAATGCTAATCCAATTTTTAATCGTTTTAGAATCAACACCAATTTCATTAGCTATTGTGGTGTAATTTACTTCTTGTGCAGTTCTAACAGCTATATACTGCATGAAATTATAAAATTCTATTGTCTTTCCTACATTTAATAATTGTTTTACATCTCGTTCAATATAAGTATTAATATATGAAGAGAAATAATCATTTCTTTCGATTGTTTTAGTAACTATACTAGGCATGCCACCATTATAAATAATCTCAAAGATTTTTTTAGTATCTACTTTTGATTTAATAGTTTTATTTTTTAAGTTTTCAATTGAGGGATTAAATACAAATGAATCATAATTAAAAATTTCACTTAAAGATAATGAATATAAATTTAAAACACCAATTCTTCCAGCAAGAGTTTCACTAACGTCTTTCATTACTTTAAATTGTTGAGATCCTGTTAACCAAAAAAGAGGTTTATTAGTTTCATTGTTTTTCAAATTTTTTAATCTTTCTTCATCAACTATTATTTTTATAAATGAAAGCAGATTTGGAGCATATTGAATTTCATCAATTAAAAGTGGATAAGAGTATTGTTCTAAAAAATATTTTGGATCATTAAGTGCTAAATTTCTTGCATCTAAATCATCTAATGTTACATAATTCATATTATTTTCTTTTATTATTTGTAACATTGTTGATTTTCCAACTTGTCTAGCTCCAGTTAAAACTATCACTGGAAATTCAGAAGAAACCTTTTTAATTGTATTTTCTATATTTCTTTTTATATACATAAAAACACGACCTTTCTGGAATACTATTCCATTTTAGCCGAAAACAAACTTTTTGTCAAGTTATTAGATTATTTATTTTAATTTATTTTATGCAATAAATCATTAATTATTCATATATAAATATTATTAACATATTATCAATTAATAATTATATAAGATACCATAGCAAGCCACTCCGTCACGCCCGACCATATAGGCATTTCACAGTGACTGGCATAATTAAAAAAGATTAAAGTTATAATACTTTAATCTATAAATAAAAATCAATCTTCTATATTTTCTTTTTGAACGTCATCTTCAACTTTACTTTTCCTAACAGCATACAGTGAGCCAAAAAATCCTATTATTCCAATTACAATAGCAATAGCAAATAATAAATAAGTTTTTTTATCTGTGATACCATTACTTGCCATTATTATCACTATTACAATTGCAAATATGACCATAATTGGAATTGTAATAAGTCCAACTTTATGTTTGTTTTTGAATTCTTGATATGCTCGTTCCTTTATTTTTTTATTCTTCATTTACATTAACTCCGTTCATTAATCAAAATCTAATTTATCAATTAGTTTATTATACCACACAATGAAAATAATTTCATTAATTATGGAAAATATCCACCCTTGTTTAAGTGGATATTACTATCTTTTAAAAATTAACATTATATTAGTTTCGTTATAAATTTCAAATCTAACAAGTTCCAAGCCAGCTTGTCCCATTTCATTACATTTCTTATCAATTTCATACTGAGATACTTCAGAATTCATTGGTGTTAAAAACAAATTTAACGCTTTATATTCATATTCCTTCATCGTTGTTCCTCCTAATATTTACCAGTATTAATATATTCCCATGCTTCTTTTTCTACTTCATTTAATATTTCGTATGCTTGAATTAAATAATTTTGTTCAGCAATTTCAACAATTCCTTCACTTATAATCCATCTCATTTTTTGAATTGTCTCTAGTCGAAGTTGCATTTCATTATATCAATCATTTCTTGCTTCATCTTCTGTAATTTTAGATGTTAAGAAGGATAGCAACGCTTCAACATTTCTTTCATTTAGTGAATTAATGATGCTAACCTCAGAATCTAATTCTTGAGAATAGATAACTACATCACTATCCAATAATTCTTTTTCAATCTCTATAAACTTTAAAGTTTCCCTAGTAATGTGATATATTCCTTTTACTAACACAATATCAAATTCTTTGTTATTACATGTATTTAATAATTCATTTAATTCAGTTTTATCTGTTCTTTTAACGCTACAGTTCTTCTCTAAGAAAACTTCTTCGATAATCCAATCATCTTTAGTTGATGCAAATTCCTTTAGGTTTTCTTCAATATTTAAACCACCATCGCTAAAAAAATGGAAATCTAATATATATTGCTACTCTTTTCATACTACTCTTCCTCCCCAACTTCTTCATTCATTGCTTCTATAGCTTTGTTTATTCTTTCATCTAACATTCCTTCTAATAATAGATACTTATCTAATTCCTGTGTTGGTTCAAATTCATTTGATATCCAGGTTCTAATATTATTTAAATTTTTAAACACCTCATCATATGCTTTTTTTAAGGTAGAAAAACAAAATAAAACTTCCATATACTTTTCTTTTTTTTCAATAAAAATAGAAAAAACAACAATTATTGTTTCATCATCATAAAAAGCAATAACAAGATCATCTAGATGTTGTATTCTTTAATTAAGTTATTGTTTATTTCTTCTTCATTTGTATACATTGGAGATAAAAAGTATTTGTTATCTTTTAGTGTATTAATAAAAGGGATAACTACCTTTTCATCATTAATAATTTTAATCATAACAATTTTCCTAAAATTCTACGTTGTATTCTTTACATTTTTCAATTGATAAATCATGGTCTTGTAGAACTGATTTTTTATACCAATATTTTGTTTGTTCTAAATCTTTTTTTCCACAAAGACCTTCTTCATAAATCCAAGCCAAGTTACATTGTCCATCTCTATCTCCATGTTCAGCAGAACGAGTTGTCCAATATAATGCTTTTTCTAAGTTCTTTTCTGTTCCAATACCTTCAAGATAAGCATATCCAACTTGACATTCAGCTAAAGCATATGATGTTTCTTCAGCAATAATTAGATATCCTTCAAACCATTTCTTCATATCTTTTTCCCAGTATTGGTCTAATCCTAAACATCTATCTAATTCTTTACAAGGTTTATAATAACTACTTGCCATAACATTAAATCTCCTTTACTACATAAATTTTTCACATTTTACTTATAATTAACTGATAGTCATTATATAAATTCTTATGGTTGTAAATATCACAATGATTTACAGTTCTAATTCTATCTGCATTTGAATAAAAATCAATTTCATATCCATAATATATAAATTCTTCATACTTTTGAAAATAACTAAATTGCTTTATTGTTAAATCAATTATAATCTTATCTTCCAAAACTATCCAGTTGTGATAAGTATCTTCCGATTCAATGAATGCATTAAATTGAATTGTTGCAATTCCATAATTATGTAATAGATAGTAAGCAAATAAATCACATACATCATCACAACACCCGAACGGGAAACTGCTCATTCTATCTTTAAATTCACCATTACTTTTTGTTTCAATAATCGCTTCAACAAATTTATAAGCCAAATCTTTAACATTTAACATATTTCCACCACTTATAACCTATATATAGTTAAAATTTAATAAAAGATTCTTCAATATATTATTGGAGAATCTTTATTAATTCAATAATGTATTTAATAGGGATAATAATAGCAAATTTACCTCCCGTATTGTCTACATGATTTCCATGAATAATTCCTACAATATTAAATGTATCATCATCAAATTTCAAAACTGGTCCTCCGCTAAACCCTTGGGCTGATGGATGATCCAAAAGGAAACACTCAAAATAAATTCCATTATGTAGCTTTTTCCATGTTTCTACAACTATTTTACATTCTACAATAAATGGAATCATAGGAAAGTCTAAAATTACTTCTGGGCAACCATACATGAACAAAATATCATTTATATTAACTTCTTCATTCGTTGCATATTTATCAACATCAATTTCAAAAGCAAGTTCTTCTATTAACAAAGATTTTTCATTTTCATCGCTATCTTTATAATTAATAGTCAAATTATTTATTTTCATAATAGCGACATCAGAGTATGGATGAAAAAACCAACTATTTAAATAATTTAAATCTTTTATATTAATTCTAAATGGATGACTCGTAATTGGATTATTAATATAAATATAACTTTCTATATTCATTTCTTTAGCAACATGTGATGCTGTGACTAGGAACAACTTATCATTAGCTTTTAATATAAAACAGCTGCCAGAATATTTTTGCTCATTTTTATCGCAATTAATTTGTAAAATTTTATTATTAAAATCTCTTTTTTTCATATAAAACACCTCTATTAATTATACCACAAAAATCGCAAAAATTCGAGTTTAATATATTTTTCATTAATAGTTACCATTTAATAAATCAAATATTTAAACTATAATAGTTATTAATAAAAAAATACCT
>JAZOLP010000184.1:0-5488 GCA_045653225.1 Bacilli bacterium | reverse complement strand
ATAGAAATAAATGCCTATATTAATTATTTTAACACGAAAAGATTAGCTTATTCATTAAAATATAAAACCCCCGTTCAGTATAGAACTGAACAGGGATTTAAATAATTTCTTTTTGTGTCTACTTTTACTTGACTATTTCATACAATATACTACTCTTTTTAATATCCTCTTAATTGGACCATCTTAACAACTTCACTTAATATTTTTTGGTAAGTTTTAGCTGTAGATGCATCTATCTCATGTAAATCTTGATTTAAACAAGTATCTCTTAATACAAATTTTTGAAGAAATAATTTATTAGATCCACTTAATAATTCTTTCATTTCTTCAATTGTAGAAAAATCATGATATTCTTTTACTAAAGTCGTTCTAAATTCATAATCAATCATCGATGATTTTAAGATATTTATAGATTCTTTGATATTATCAACTTGAGGATTGATTACATTTGTTACTATACAATAATTATTTAAACTTGTTTTAATATCCATTGCAACATAATCTATTAATTTTTGATTAATTAATTCATATAATACTTTAGGATTAGTACCATTTGTATCTAATTTTATTTTAAATCCTAGTTTTTTAATTTCTTTGATAACATCTATTAATTCTTTATGAAGTGTTGGTTCTCCACCTGTAATTACAACTGCGTCTATCATTTTTCTTCTTTTGTTTAAATAATCTAAGATTTGTTCAAAATTTATTTTAGGTTGATCATAAATAAGTGGTGAATTATGACAAAATGGGCAGGCATAATTACAACCGCTAGTAAATAATGTACATGCTAGATGTCCATCATAATCAACTAATGATAACTTTTCCATTCCACAAAATATATTATTCATTTTGTCCTAATGCCTCATTTAATAATTCGATTACTTCATCATTAACCATCATTCTCGCAAAAGATAAAGTATCAATTTGTTTTAATACAAATAGTAAATCAGATTTTTGATCTGAATCTATAATAATTGTCTTTTCGATTTTTGAAAAATATAAGTTACATATATTTCCTTTTAAATTAAGTAAATCAATAGTATCACAATTAGTACAGTTAATAAAGCTATCTATTAAGAATGTTTTTTCTAATTTTACTAATCCCCCATCTTGCTCTAAAGATAATTTGAAATTACAATCTGCGATTTCTGTTTTTACTTGTGTTCCTTTACTTGAAATATATAGTTGTGATAATGCAGTATGCTCATTATATTTAGAATTTGCTAAATCATTATTTTGTCCAACACTTGAGATATATAAACTTGAAGATGTTGAATTAATATTTACATTACCTTTTATAAAATCTAATAATAACTGTGAATTATCAATTGATATTTTAGCTTCATTTAATAAACTATTTGATAATGTGATTTGACAACTACTTTTTGCGTTTAAAGTTAGGTTATCAAATAGACAGTTTTTAACTGTATTTACTGAGGTTTTTGTATTTAAAACTAATGTATTACCTGATAAGTTATTTAATTCAATTGTACCTGATCTATTGTCTAGTTCAATAGCTCCTATAAAACTGTTTTCAAATTTAACATAACTTGAACCGTTTTTAATTTTTACATATAATAAATTACTTTCTTGTTGAATTAGTGTTTGTCCTTTTGTTGTATCAATATCTAAAACTCCATTTATTTTAGATTTCGCAACAGCAAAACTAATGTCGTATCCTTTTACTGTTAAATCAACTAATGATGAGTTTACAAGACTCACTGTTCCTTTAGATTCAATTGTTATTGTAGATGTTCTAATATTATTAATTTCTGATATATCTACTATACTTTCATCCATATTAATATTAAGATCAAATACAGAGCTATTAACTGGAACATAAATAATAATATTTTGAGTAGGTTCTGTTAATAAGTTAAATACATCATAATCTTTTGTCATTTCAAGACTTAAATTAAGTATACCACTCGTGATTTCTAAATTTAAATCATGTTTAAATTCAAATTGATGTTCTATAGTATAAGTATTTGTTGTAGATGGTTTAAAATATATATTCCCGTTATATCCTTCAATGTTTATTGTTTTAATCTCTTCGTTTAATTCAATTGTATCTTTATTTAGTGGGGTGTTTTCTAAACTTCTTTTTAAGTATCCACCTGTTGAATAACTTACTCCAATACATATTACTAGAAAAACAATAAATGAAACTAATAATTTCATTTGAACTTTTTGGTTTTTTGATTTTTCTTCAATTAATCCAGTGATAGTAAATGATAAAATTTTTCTTTTCTTTGTTTCATCTTTTATTTTAATAAGTGGTCCTAAGAAGTTTGATAATAAAATTATAAATAAATCTATTACATAAATTGTTAAAAGTAATATACATAATATATATAATATAACACATGTTGGTGTAATGAATTTATCAAGACCTACACTATTTTTGAAAGTTTGTGTAAATAATGTAAACATGTTAAAAATAGATTTAACTAAAAAATACATAATTACAAAGAAACCAATTAATATAAAGAAAGATAGTATTCCTCCTATAATATTATTAAATATTTGTTTTCTTTTCATTAAACGCTTTCGCATTTCTAAATAGTTAACACCATGAGATTCATATGTTTCTTTTGCTACTGTTTCAATATCAGGAAGTCTTCTAATAACATCTTCTTCTTTTTCACCATATTCGATTGAATTTGTTATTCTCGTTTCATAATATCTAAGTACTTTTGTAGCATCTTTGGGGTTTAAATATTTGATTGCTTCAGCTAATGCTAAAAGATATTCTTCTTGAGTTTTAAATTCCATAACTCTTTTCTCCTTATTTATTACATTATACCATACTTTTTTTAATAGATTATAAATATTGATAAAACAAAGTGATTTTAAAAAAAGTTATAACCATAATTTTTGGTTATAACTTTAATTTTAAATTAGTTTTCTACTTTATTTCTCATATGAGGGAATAATAAAACTTCTCTAATAGTATCACATTCAGTAAGTAACATTACTAATCTATCGATACCAATACCAATACCTCCAGCTGGTGGCATACCGTATTCTAGAGCTTCTAAGAAATCAATATCCATATCATTAGCTTCATCATTTCCAAGATCTCTTTCTTTTAATTGTTCTACAAATCTTTCTCTTTGATCGATTGGGTCATTTAATTCTGTATAAGCATTTGCGAATTCTTTTTTACCAATGAATAATTCAAAACGATCTGTAAATCTTGGATCATTAGGATTTTTCTTTGTTAGTGGAGAAATTTCAATTGGATGTCCATATAAAATTGTAGGTTGAACTAATGTTTCTTCTACATATTTTTCAAAGAATAAGTTAATAATGTGACCATATGTTCTTTGATGAGCAGGAACTTCGATATGGTGTTCTTCAGCAAGACGAATACATGCGTCTGTATCAAGTTCATAGAAGTTAATACCTGTTACTTCTTTAATGGCATCTACCATATGAATTCTTTTGAATGGAGCTTTTAATGAAATTTCATGACCATTCCATAGAAAGTCAGTTTTACCAATAATTTTTTCTGCAAGAGTAGTGATTAAACCTTCTGCAAGATCCATCATATCACTTAAATCGCCATATGCAAGATAAGCCTCTACAGTTGTAAATTCAGGGTTATGAGTTGAGTCCATTCCTTCATTTCTGAAAAGTCTACCAATTTCATAAACTGCTTCCATACCACCAACAATTAAACGTTTTAAGTGAAGTTCAGTTGCGATACGTAGATAGAAATCCATATCTAAAGTATTATGATGAGTAACGAATGGTCTTGCACTTGCACCACCAAGAATTGGACTAAGTACTGGTGTTTCAACTTCAATATATCCAAGATCATCTAAGTATTTTTGTAGACCTCTAATAATTCTAGGTCTAAGATATGCAATTCTTCTTTGTTCTTCATTCATGATTAAATCAACATAACGACGTCGACGAGCTTCTTCTCTATCTTGTAAACCATGGAATTTTTCAGGAAGAGGACGAAGAGCTTTAGTAAGGTGTGTATATTTAGTTGCTTTAACAGATAATTCTCCTGTTTGAGTTTTCATTACAACACCATTAATACCAATGATGTCACCAATATCTGCAACTTTAAATAATTCATAATCGCTTTCTGATACTGAATCGGCTCTCATGAAAATTTGAATTTTTCCCTCTCTATCTTGAATGTGCATAAATCCAATTTTACCTTGACGACGTTTTGACATAATACGTCCAGCAATTGCAACTTCCACATTTTTTTCTTCTAATTCTTCTTTAGTACATTCTAGGTATGCTTCTTTTAATTTACCTGAGTTAGAAGTTCTTTCAAATTTTTGTCCAAATGGATCAAGTCCTTTTGCACGAAGATCTTCCATCTTTCCGCGACGTACTAATTCTTGTTCTGTTAAACGTAATTCATCTGCCATTTTAAAGGCCTCCTATTTTTTATTATTTATTCTTTTAGTATTATACCATAAAATAAGTATTCTTGCAAAATTAATGTTTTTAATATATATACATATTTTATAATATCTTTACATATTATTTACTAAATGGAGGTAAATAGTATGAATAACGATTCAAAAGGACAAATATTAACTCTAAATAATAGAGAAAGATTAGAAATAACGGGAGTAAAAAAATTAGAAAGTTTAAATAAAACAGAATTTTTCGTATCTACTATTTTAGGATTATTATTAGTTAAGGGGAATAATTTAGAAATGCAGCATTTAGATATTGAAAAAGGTATTTTATGGATAATCGGAGATATTGATTCTATCAGTTATTTAGATGAAGACTTAAAAAAGAAAAAAGATGAAAGTTTTTTAAAGAAGTTATTTAAATGATTAAACCGTTAAATGTTGAACTAAGAATTTTAGTATATATAATTATATATGGGATATACTATTTTGCAGTAAGCGACTTATTAAGTTTTATTATAGAAAAAAGAAAGAAGAAAAAAATATTTAAAATAATATTAGAAATTATTTATTTAATTTCACAAGTATATATCACTTATTTATTCTGTTATAACCTAGACAAAGGATATATTCCTATATATTTTATTTTGTTTATTTTAATTGGTTTTATTTTGTATTATCTATTTATGAGAGTTTATTTTCATAAATGTTTAGATTTTTTTTCTAAAGTTATACATAAAATTTCTCCTTTTTTTATACACTTATTATATTCAAAAACTATTTTTACAAATAGATTTAAAAAAATTTTCAAAAAAAGTAAAAGTAAAAATCAAAATACTTGACACTAAATCTAAAATTTAGTATAATATTAAGGCAATGTGATAGAAACGTTGTTACATATTATATTAAAGATGGAAGGGTAGCGAAGTGGCTAAACGCGGCGGACTGTAAATCCGCTCTCTACGAGTTCGGTGGTTCGAATCCACTCCCTTCCACCATCTTTTTATAGGGCTATAGCCAAGCGGTAAGGCAACGGACTTTGACTCCGTCATTCGTTGGTTCGAATCCACCTAGCCCTACCATTTTTTTATCTACTT
>JAZOLP010000183.1:0-35011 GCA_045653225.1 Bacilli bacterium | reverse complement strand
ATATTCTTTTTCTAATCTAGAAATATCACTTGATATTTTTAAAATATATTTATCTTCAAAAATAACTACTTTGTCACTACTTCTTCCAATATCATCAATCTTATAAGACAAATTTAATACTTTTTCTTTAATTAAATTAGGCAAATCATTAATCATATCTTTACTCTATCATTGATTTGCTTTGTTCGATTGTTTCATTAATATTTAAATCTTCAATCATTTTTCTTCTTACTTTAAATCCTATTTCATGAGTAGATAAATCTTTTATTTCTTCATATGAAATAATATCTACAACATTAAATTCAATAACAGTTTTTTTAAATGGGAAATTCTTAAATACCTTTTCAGAATTTTTAATCGTACAAACAGCTATTGGACATTCAGCTTTTGTTGCGATTTTAAAACAACCTGATTTAAATGGAAGTAAACCAACTTCCTTATTTCTTGTTCCTTCAGGACAAACTCCTACAATATATTTATCTTCTTTTATTAAATTTATTGCTTTAAGAATTGTTTTTAATGCGTTTCTATTATTTTCTCTATCTAACGATAAATGTCCCATGCCATGCATAAAAGGACCAATAACTGGAATATTAAAATTTTCAGGTTTAGATATCATCGATAACTTTTCTTTTTTAAAATAATGTGCAAGAGTTACTGCATCAAACAATCCTTTATGATTTAAAACAAGTAAATATTTCTTATCTTTTGGTAATTTATTTGTTCCGTTATATTTTATTTGAACATTTAACAACTCTACAATAAAAGTAACCCCAATATTAAAAATAAATCTTCTAAATCTTACATTTTCATACTCTTTATTTTTATTGAACGTAAGAGACATTAATGCATAAAAAATGACAGTTAGTAATATTAAAATAATTAAACATACTATAAATACTAATAAATGAACAAAAATATTTAAACCAGTGTTACATTTGTCATTACAAAACATTGGGCTAAAAAATACAGTTAATATTAAGTCTAATATTAATATAATTGTCCAAATCATTTTCATCACCTCTTTTAATAAATTATATCATTTTTTTAATGTATTTGCAAAAAATAAATACCTCTAGGATTAAACTAGAGGTATTTTATTTTATTCATATTCTGATACATTAATCCAAGAAAGTAATAGTTCTCTTTCTTCTTTAATATTTTTAACACTTTGACTTGCGGCAACAATAGGAAGCCATCTTTGAATATTTTTAGTAGGAATACCAGAAATATTACAATACATTTCTAAATATAATTTAGCTGTTTCAAAGTCATTATCAAGACAATATGTAAGATATGTTCTCGCACAATCAGCACATGGAGCACCTTGAGTGGCATGAGCCCAGTCTAAAATATACATTGAACCATCTTCTTTTAAAATAATATTAGATGGATTAAAATCTCCATGACACAATTGATTTTGTCTAGTGATTCCTTCTAATCTTGTTCTTAATTCATATTTAATAGTTGAATCAATATTTGCAAGTTCAATTTTATTAGCCATTTTATCTTTTAATTTAGTAAGTAATGTACATTTGTGATTACATACATCAATTTGAAGTCTGACAAACATTTCCATGTATTTTTCTTTTTCTTCTGGATTTTCATCAATTAATTGTTGTAGTGTTTTACCTTCAATAAATTCAGTAACAATTACCCATTCACCTTCACTTGTTTGAGTAACTTCTTTAATTTTAGGGATATTTAATCCAGTAGTTTCAACACGAGCTTGGTTTAATGCTTCATTTAAAACATCGCTTTTAGAATAATCAGTACTAAATACTTTAATAGCTAAATCTTTATCACGATAAATCTTTTTATTTTTTCTTACTGCAATAACAGTATCATAATTAAATTTTCCCATTATTTAACCTCCTGTTTATTGTAATATGCATTTAAGTACATTTGTTTGATTTCGCTCATCAATGGATATCTAGGGTTAGCACCTGTACATTGATCATCAAATGCTTGTTCAACCATTTCATCAATGGAATTTAAGAATGCTTCTTCACTAATTCCATATTCACTAATTGAAGATTTAATACCAATAAATGCTTTTAGTTCATTAATCTTCTTAATTAATGATTCTAATAATTCTTCATTAGTTTTACCAGGTAGACCTAAGTATTTTGCGATATCAGCATATTTTTCAATTGTATGAGGATGTGTATACTGAGGGAATGTTCCCATTTTTACAGGAGTATTGCTTGAATTGAATCTGATTACTTCTTCAATCATTAATGCATTAGCAACACCATGAGGAAGATTAAAGAAAGCGCCAAGTTTATGAGCCATAGAGTGACATACACCTAAGAATGCATTTGCAAAAGCCATACCAGCCATTGTAGCAGCATTAGCCATTTTTTCTCTTGCTTCAAAGTCTGTTAGACCATCAGTATAACATCTTGGTAAATAAGCAAAGATATTCTTAATAGATTCTTTTGCAAGACTATCAGTATATTCTGTTGCAAGCATTGAAGCAATGGCTTCAAGAGCATGTGTTAATGCATCAATACCAGATGCCGCAGTTAATCCTTTTGGAGCACTCATCATAAGATCAGTATCAACAATTGCCATATTAGGAAGTAATTCATAATCAGCAAGAGGATATTTAATATGAGATTCATCATCAGTAATTACTGCAAATGGTGTAACTTCTGAACCAGTACCTGAAGATGTAGGTACAGCAATAAAGAAAGCTTTTTCTCCCATCTTAGGGAAATCATAAATACGTTTACGAATATCTACAAATCTCATTGCCATATCAAAGAAATCAACTTCTGGATGTTCATATAATACCCACATAATTTTAGCAGCATCCATTGCAGACCCACCACCGAATGCAATAATTGCATCAGGTTTAAAGCTTTCCATTTCTTTAGCTCCAGCTTTAGCACAAGATAAAGTAGGATCTGGTTCTACATTAGAAAATACAGAATATTGAATATTTAATTCATTTAATTTATTTGTAACAGGTTTTAAAAAGCCATTATTAAATAAGAATTCATCAGTAACAATAAATACTTTTTTCTTGTTTAATACATATTTTAATTCATTAAGTGCAACACCTAAAGAACCACGCTTAATATATACTTTACTAGGAGTTCTAAACCAAAGCATATTTTCCCTTCTTTCTGCAACTGTTTTTACGTTTAATAAATGTTTTACACCAACATTATCAGAAACACTATTGCCACCCCAAGAACCACAACCAAGTGTCAATGATGGTGCAAGTTTAAAGTTATATAAATCTCCAATTCCACCAAATGACGAAGGAGTATTTACTAATATACGACATGTTTTCATTCTATTAGCAAATTTCATATAACGTTCTTGTTCAGTGATTTGATTAATATAGATACTAGATGTATGACCATAGCCACCATCTTCTACTAATTTGTCTGCTTTATCTAACGCTTCATCAAATGATTTAACTTTATACATTGCAAGAACTGGAGATAATTTTTCATGTGCAAATTCTTCTTTTAAATCAACACTTTCAACTTCACCTATTAATACTTTAGTATCCTTAGGTACTTCAATACCAGATAAAGATGCAATAGTATAAGCACTTTGACCAACAATTTTTGCATTTAATGAACCATTAATTATAATAGTTTTTCTAACTTTTCTTAATTCTTCTTTAGATAAAACATGACAACCACGTTTAACAAATTCTTTCTTAACTTCTTTATAGATATCTTCCATTACTAAAACTGATTGTTCGGAAGCACAAATCATCCCATTATCAAATGTTTTAGAATGAATTATTGAATTTACAGCAAGTACTACATCACATGATGAGTCAAGAATAACAGGAGTATTACCTGCACCAACACCTAGAGCTGGTGTACCACTTGAATAAGCAGCACGTACCATACCAGGACCACCTGTTGCAAGAATAATGTCTGATTCTTTCATTACTGCTGAAGTAAGTTCAAGACTTGGAACATCAATCCACTTAATAATTCCTTCTGGTGCTCCTGCTTTAACTGCAGCTTCTAAAACAATACGAGAAGCTTCAATCGTTGATTTCTTTGCACGAGGATGTGGACTAATAATAATTCCATTTCTTGTTTTAAGTGCAAGTAAAGTTTTAAAAATTGCAGTTGATGTAGGATTTGTTGTTGGAATAACTGCTCCGATAACACCAATAGGTTCTACAATTTTTATAATACCATTTGCAACATCTCTTTCAATGACACCACATGTTTGTGTATTCTTATAAGCATTATAAATATACTCAGCAGCATAATGATTTTTTATTACTTTATCTTCAACTACACCCATACCAGTTTCTGATACTGCAAGTTTTGCAAGAGGAATTCTTGCGTTATTTGCAGCAAGTGCAGCAGCTTTAAAAATTTCATCTACTTGTTCTTGAGTGTATGTAGCAAACACTTTTTGTGCATTTTTACATTCTTCTAAAGCAATTTTAAAACTTTCTAATGAGTCAACTATTTTATAATCTGTCATAAAAAACTCCTTTATTTTCTATTAATAATAATATACCAAAAATATCTTTAAAAATCAATTGATTTTATATTTTCACCTTTAATATCCAAGATATCATTAAAATATATTTTAGTTTTTACAATTGTTAAATATTTAAATGTTTCATTAAAGTCAGATACCATACCATATGTTTCTAAATATTCATCATTACAATAATGAACAACTTTTATTATCATTCCCTTTTTTACACATTTTAACTTGTATTCAAGCTCAAATGCTAAGTCTTCTGATAATTCAATTTTATCTACTTTAATTTTTTCTCGTTTTCTGATTTCTTCTTTGAAACCTTTTAAGGCATCAAAAGGAAGAAATTGTCTTGCTCGATCACTCCCCATTGTGTCCTCCTATTAATTTATTGCGTTTTCTTGTTGTAGCTTTTTCTTGTAAATCCATACCTTTAACAATCGAATTTTTCCCATATTTTTTCTTAATAGAAAGTATTGCTTTTTGCATTTGTTGTTCTTTTTGTTCAGCTTCAACATCAGTAAACAAAGTAAGACTAGCAAATTCTAATGGTTTAACATTACCAAATGCAATACTCATTCTTCGAATTGGAACGTCTCTTACTGTAGTTTCTCTAAATAAAGCAAGTACATATTCATTTAAAATTTTATGAGAATTAGTATAAATGCTTAGTTTTCTACTTCCACCTGTAGGTCTAATAACATCTTTTGAATACCCAATTCCTATTGAAATATGATTAGTAACTAAATTTTTATCTACTAATTCTAAGACATTTAATTCAATCATTTCTTTCATAACAAGATAAGCATCTGAATAACTATAGTCTTCAAACAATATTTGATTATTAAAAATACCATGATTTTTTGATTTATAATTATGAATTTCTTCTATTGTACAAGGTTCAATACCGTGTGCATGATCAATTAAAAATTCCGCATTGACACCAAATTCTTTATATAATTTTTCTTCAGGGATTAATGTAACATCATACAAATTAAATGCTCCATATTTTTCAAGCCTTCTTGCGATGCCAGATCCTATATTCCAAATGTCAGTAATAGGCTCGTGGTGCCAAATATGTTTCTTAAATTCATCAATATCTAAATAACCTATAAAGTCTTCAGCATGTTTAGCTCTTATATCTAATGCAACTTTTGCTAAAAAAAGATTAGAACCAATACCTGCAGTTGCACAAATACCTGTTGTTTTAATAACATCATCAATAATCATTTTAGCAAGTTCTTTTGGAGTAACATTATAAAGTTTTAAATAACTTGTTGCATCAATAAAACATTCATCAATAGAATAAACTAAAATATCTTCTGGACTAATATATTTTAAGTAAACACTATAAATATCAGCAGAATATTCAATATATTTTTTCATTCTAGGTATAGCTGTAATATAATTAATATTTTTAGGTATTTCAAAAATTCTACATCTATTTTTTACACCATTTGCTTTCATAAAAGGAGATACAGCAAGACAAATTGCTCCATTACCGCGTGAAGGATCTGCTACTACTAGGTTTGTAGTAAATGGATCAAGTCCGCGTTCAACACATTCAACTGATGCGTAAAATGATTTTAAATCAATACATAAAAAAACTTTATTCATCAAAAAGCATCTCCTTTCCTTATATAATATTATATCATTTTTTCTAAAAATAATACAAAAAAAGGTACAAAAACTTGTACCTTATAAATATTGTTTTATGATATTAATTGTTTGTTTTATGTCTTCTTCAGTAGTTAGGAAACTAGTCACAAATCTAATTGAAGTAAACTCTTTTTCAACACTCCAAATTTCAAAACTAATTTGATTTTTTAATTTCTCAACTACATCATTTTTAAATATAGGGAATATTTGATTAGTTTCTTGTTCTAACAAGAAATTAATTCCTAATTGTTTTAATTCATTGTATAATTTTTCAGCAAGTGCGTTTTCTTGTTTTGCAATATCAAAGAATAAATTATCAGTAAATAACTCATTAAACATAATGCCATTTACAAATCCTTTAGCATACATTCCACCATGACATTTAATAGAATATCTTATATCTTCATTTAATTTATCATTTAATACTACTAATGCTTCACCTAACATTAAACCATTTTTAGTTCCACCAATATAAAATGCATCACATAAACTTGCCATTTCTTCAAGAGTGTAATCACATTGTTTAGATGTTAGCGCACATCCTAGTCTTGCTCCATCAATATAAAAATATAGATTATATTTTTTACACATCTCTGATAATTTAACTAATTCATCTTTTGTGTATACACTACCATACTCTGTTGAATTAGAAATATAAACTAATCCAGGTTTTACCATATGAAAATCAGGATGGTTTAGAACAAGATTTTCTACACCCTCTGCTGTTAGTTTTCCACTTACATTATGATATGTTATAACTTTATGCCCTGTTGCTTCAATAGCTCCAGTTTCATGAACATTAATATGACCAGTATCACAAGCAATTGCTGCACCATATGTTTTTAAAGCGTGTGCTATTACTATCTTATTTGTAGATGTACCACCTAAAGTAAAATAGACTTTTGCATTTTCATTATTTATTAAACTTTTTATTTTACTTTCAGCTGATTTACTTTCTTCATCTAATCCATAGCCGACATAAACATTCTTACTTTTTTTATACAATGCTTCTAAAATTTTTGGATGGCAAACGCCACAATAATCGTTTCTTAAGTTAATCATTTTTTCTCCTTATAATAAAAACCAACACATTAATGTTGGTTTATTTAATTTCTGAATAAAATTCTTCTAAAAATGTAATTAAAAAATTATGCCTTTTCTCTGCAAGTTGTTTTCCAGTATAAGTATGCATATAATCTTTTAACTTTAATAGTTTATCATAGAAGTGAGATAAAGATGTATTAGTTGATTCATTAAATGAAACTTCATTAGTAGTTCTTTTTAAATTAAGTTCTTCATAAAAGTCTCTTTGTTTTGACGAACCATATTCAATTGTTCTAATAATCCCAATTGCTCCAATAGCATCTATTCGGTCTGCATCTCTTGCAATTTCAAGATTTAAATTATTACATTCATTAATATTACCTTTACTGAAAGAAATATTATCAATAATTTCTAAAATTTCTTCTATTTCAGTAGGTAAATAATGTTCAGATATTAATAAATTAGTTATTTTTTCTTTTTGTTTTTCGATATTTTTAAATAACTTTGTATCAACAATATCATGTAAGTAACAAGCAGTTAAAATAATCTTTTCGTTCCCGCCTTCATACTTTATTAAATATTTTGCGGTGTTAACAACTCTTTCAATATGTTGAAAATTGTGTCCAGAATGGTCATGTGCTAATTCTTGTTTTACAAAATCTATTATTTTATTCATCGCCAATTACTTCAACAATTTTGCCGTCTTTAACAATTTTAATGTACTTAAATCCTTCTTCTAATGTTGGAGGTACTATTTTATCACTAAATGAATATACAACTTCAATTGGAATATTAATTTGTGTACGATCCTTATTACGTTGTGCTACTCTTTGAATACAAACATCACGATCAACATCAAAATAATAAGCACTAATTACACACTTAACACCATATTTTTCAACTTCATCAATAAAACGTTTTCTAACTCTTGGTGTAATGCTAGTTGCATCAAAGATTACTTCTTTGTCTTCTTGAACCGCAAGTGCAACTTGCTTATACACATAAGGCCAAACTAGTTCTTCTTTTATTCCAGGCATGTTAACTCTTACACTATCAGTTGAAATAATCTTAGCTTTAATTTCTTTAGCTAATTGTTTTGCAAAAGTAGTTTTACCTGCTCCTTGAATTCCTATCATCATATGAATCATATAAAATCCTCCAATACTCTACTTAATATTTTATCATATTTTAGAATATTTTGTTCATAAATACTATTTTATTTTATAAAACTTTACTTAAAAATTCTTTTGTTCTTGGTTTTTGTGGGTTATCAAAAATTTGTTCTGGAGTACCTTCTTCAAGTACAACACCTTCATCCATGAAAATAACTCTATCTGCAACTTCTCTTGCAAAGCCCATTTCATGAGTTACAATAATCATTGTAATATTACCTTTTGCAATTTCTTTTATTAAATCTAAAACTTCTTTTACCATTTCTGGGTCTAATGCACTTGTTGGTTCATCAAATAAAATTAGTTTAGGTTTCATAGCTAATGTTCTTACAATTGCAATTCTTTGTTGTTGTCCACCAGATAAAGTAGAAGGATATGCATTTGCTTTATCAGCAAGACCAATTTTCTCTAATAACTCCATCGCATATTTTTTATTATTTTCAATTATATCTTTTTTAGAATTACCAAAGTCTTTAATACCTTTTCTTAAGTATCTTGTTTGAATATGAACAGGAGCTAATATAATATTTTCTAAAACAGTTTTGTGTTTAAATAAATTAAATTGTTGGAAAACCATTCCAATAGATTCTCTTACTTCATTGATATTTACTTTGAAATTAGTAATATCTTTACCTTCATAAATGATTTCACCACTTGTTGGATCTGTTAAGCAGTTTAAACAATACAGTAAAGTTGATTTACCACTTCCTGAAGGACCAATCACACAAACTTTTTCTCCATCTTTTACTGATAAATTAACACCACGCAAAACATGTAAATCACCGAAACTTTTCTTTAAATTAATTACGTCGATCACTCTTGCCTAAACTCCTTTCTAATACTTTAATTAATAAAGTAATTAGTAATACTAGACCAAGATAAATTAATGCCATTGCAAGATACGCAATAATTGTATCATGAGTACTTAAACTAATACTATAGAATGCATTATATAAATCAGCTACAGTGATAAAACTTACAACTGATGTTTCTTTAATTAAAGTAATAAATTCATTACCAAGTGTAGGTAAAATATTTTTAATTGCTTGCGGAATTACTATTTTAATCATTGTTATTGGATAACTTAAACCAAGTGCTCTTCCAGCTGTAAACTGACCAGAATCTACTGAGTTAATTCCGCCTCTCATAATCTCAGATACATAAGCAGCACTATTTAATCCAAATACAATTATACCGACATTTAACGCTTCAACACCTTTAAGCCCAATTAAAGGTACGATAACATAGTACGCTAGTAATAGTTGCACAGTCATTGGAGTTCCTCTAAAGAACTCAACATAAACGTTACAGATAGCATTTAAAACTTTCATGTACCATTTATATTTAGGAGCAACTTTTACCATCGCTATTATCGTACCTAAAATTATACCAATTAATAAACCTAAAACAGCAATTAGAATTGTGTTTCTAAAACCTGTTAAAAGTAATTTTTGGAAATATTCTTTTTGTAAAGCGTCAAGAAAAACTTGAAACTTTTTACCCATTATTTATTGAATGCTTTAACCATTGCAGCACCAGGTGCTTCATCTACTACTACTGCATAGATTTGACCATTAATTAAATCTTGAATAGCAAGTTGAGCTGTACTATAACCTTTAGCTTCAACATTAGCAAATCCATCAAATCCCCAGTCAGCATCACCAGCTACATACCAGTTTCCAGTTGTACCAGTTTGGTAACCAATCTTTTTACCTGATAAAGCTTTAATTACATTTTCAACATCTTCAGCAGTTTTACAGTTATCGAAATCTGTATTATCAGCTGCTACAATGATTTTTTGAGAAGCTTGATAGTAAGCAGTTGTGAAATCATTTGATACTAAACGATCTTCATTAACTGTCATACCTGCCATACCCATATCAGAGTAACCTGCATTAACATCATTTAAAATTGCATCAAAAGCAATATTTTTAACTACTAATTCTAAACCTTTAGCTTCAGCATATAATGCAGCAATTTCAAGGTCAATACCATAAGCTTTACCATCATCACCAATGTATTCGAATGGTTCAAAAGGACAGTTAGTAGCAACTACAAATTTTTCTTCAGTATTAGCAACGCTATCGATAGAAATTTCAACGCCTACTTTAGTTCCTTTGTTTTCGAAGTATTTTGCAACAACTTCATCGAATTTTCCATTAGCTTGAATTTCAGCTAAGAATGCATTAAAATCATTTAATAATTCAGTGTTTCCTTTTTTAACAGCAAATGCGTACTCTTCATCTGTTAATTTAATATCGATAACTTTAACTACATCTTTGCTAGTTGTATTACATGAAGCAACACATAAAGCAGCGATCACACAAACAAGACAAACAAATAATTTTTTCATAATTTTAAACCTCCTATTAAAAACACCTAGAAAAAGATATTCCTTTTTCTAGGTGCAGCATACATACTTTCAAGCTTAAACTATAAGCCTTACTTTGCAACTAGCTTATAATTATGTGAAAATTAAAAGCTAATCGCATAATTATAATCAAGGAATAAATCCTATCTTTTCCAAATGTTTATTTATACCAATAGTATATATTAATTTGCAATATGTGTAAATTAATATGCAAATGAAAACGATTTCTTTCTTAATTATCTTAAATCAATTTGTGAGCTACTATCACAAGTAATAGCACCACTATATTTTTGATTTACGTAATCTGATACAGCTTTTGAAAGAACAGCTTCAGTTAAAGCATCAATTTTTGCCTTATATTCAGCATCATTTTTATAATCTTCTACTCTTGCTGCAATTATATTTGCTTTAGCAGCAACTAATTCAGCATTATCTTCTTTAGCAACTTTTAATGAAGCATCAACATTACCAGTTAAAGCTGTATTACAAGGAAGACATACGAAATCGAAATCAGGCATTGAAGCAGCTAATAATTCTTCAGCAACTAAAGTAACAGTTACACCATTTTCAGCAGTCCAATTAGAACCAGTGATTGTTAATTTACCTTCAGCATCAACAGGAAGAGTTTCAATAACACCTTTATCTTTTAATAATTCTAAAGCTCTAATAGCGTTTGATTCATCGTTACAAATAGCAAATGTTTTACCTTCAGTTAATTCGCCAGTAGCTTTTCCTCTATAAATTCCAAGAGGTTCATAGTGAACTTTACATGTAGCAAATAATTTAATATCACCTTCATATAATTCTAGGTAAGGAACATGTTGGAAATAGTTTGCATCATAATCTTTATTTGCAACAGCATTATTTTGAATTGTCCAGTCAATAACTGTAACTTTTAAAGTATATCCTTGTTCTTTTAAAATTGGAGCAACAGCATTTTCCAAAATATCAGCATGTGGTAATTCACTTGCACAAACATAAATTGTTTTTTCATCCTTTTTACAACCTGTAAGACCTACAGTTAAACATAAAATTAATATTGCAATTAAACTTAATATTCTTTTTTTCATTATAATATTCTCCTTTTATCTAATTTTTTCGAAATTAACAAACCTAATTCTTGGATACCTTGAACAATTAAAATAACAATAATAATCATAATCCAGAAGAATGGTTCACTTAAATAATTACCGGTATTCTTTGAATAGAATGACCATATACCAGCAATTAATCCACCCGCACCAATATTATATGCGAATGATGTGTAACCTAGTATAGAAACTAAAGTTACAGCAAGACCAGAAATTAATGAAGCCTTAGTTTCTGGTAAAAGCACTTTTGTAATAATTTGGAATTTTGTAGCACCAAGTGAAACGATAGCTTCAATTTTACCATTATCAACTTCTGATAAAGATTGTTCTACCATTCTAGAAACAAATCCAAATGAAGTTGCAAATAATGGAATAATAATTGTATACCATTCTCCAACGGCTCTACCAAAAATATCACGAACTGTTTGCATTAATAATACAACAATAATTAAACATGGAATTGATCTTAAAATATTAATAATTAAACTTAAGATTGTGTTGAGCCATTTGCATGGCATAATTCCTTTTTTCGAAGTTACATTTAATAAAATACCCATTGGAAGGCCAAATATATATGCAAGTGTACATGAAATAAATGTCATTCCTAGAGTTTCTAAAACCATTTTAAAAATCTCAGAAAAACTCACTTGCATCCACCTCCTTATAGTTAATATTCTTTAATTCTAGATATTTACGAAGTTTTAAAACATCATTAATATCAGCAGGCATTTTGAATATTAATTGACCAAAAACATGCCCATTTACAACTTTTGAATCCGCATAAATTACAGATAAAACAATATTACAATCTTGAACTATATTTGCAATTAAAGGCATATCAAGTTCACCATTAAATATTACTTTAAGTAATTTAGAATCATCACTCTTTGTATTAATATGACCAGAATAAATAATTTTTTTACTAATCTCAGTTTTTGGATATAAGAAAATCTCTTGTGTTTCACCACTTTCAACAATTTTCGCATTATCAATAATTGCTACCTTATTACAAATTTTTTCAATTACATTCATTTGATGTGAAATCATAATAATTGTAAGTCCTAATTTTTCATTTAGTTCTTTTAATAACGCAAGTACTTGATTTGTTGTATCAGGGTCAAGTGCTGAAGTAGCTTCATCGCATAATAAAATTTCAGGTTCTGACATTAATGCTCTTGCAATTGCAACTCTTTGTTTTTGACCACCTGATAATTGTGACGGATAACTATTAAGTTTATCACTCAATCCTACAAGATTTAAATATTTTATAGCTTTTTCATGTCTATTACAGTCTTTAAATAATTCTCCAGCAAGTTCTACATTTTTTAAAACTGTTCGTTGATCTAATAAATTAAATTGTTGGAAAATCATCGCAACATTTTTACGATATTCACGATCAAATGTTACTATTTTATCTTTAAATAAAATTTCTCCATCATCAAATTTTTCTAGACCATTTATACATCTTATTAAAGTAGATTTACCTGCACCTGATAAGCCTAAAATTCCATAAACATCTTTTTTATTGATTTTTAAGTTGATATTAGATAAAACTCGATGTTCTCCGAAACTCTTTGATAAATTTTTTATTTCTAATAGATAATCACTCAAAGAATAACACCATCCTTTCTAATAAAAAAAGTCCTTTTATTATTTAAAATAAAAGGACGAATATACTTCGTGTTACCACCTTTCTTCAGTTAAACCTCACGATTTAACCCTTATCAAGTTCAATCCCTAAAGTTATAAGAATAGTGGTAATATTCTACTTTAAGTTGTAAACTCTATCTCTATAACGGGAGCACCCGAGAAAGCCTAAATATCGACAATCCAACTCCAAGACCATGTTCAATAATCATTTAATATCTTATTTCCACCAACAAAGACTCTCTATAAAAAAATTAATTATTTACTCTTCTTTTCAATGTTTTTAAATATTTTTGTACTAATATTATATAATAAAAAAAAGTTTTTAGCACTTAATATGCAATAAAATTAACAAAATTTTAATAAAAAAGTAGAGTAAAAAAGCCTTTACTCTACAAAATTATTATTCATTTTATTAATGTTTTTATTTTCATACATCAATCTATCTGTAACATTAATCAGATTAGTTAGATTAGTATATTTACTTAAAATACCATCATCAAATGCTGAACCAATCGATACATTTATTTTTGAACCACTTGATAATATCTTATTAGAAATCTCTTCTTTAAATTTATCAATCAAAGTTTGAATAAACGTAGAATTTTCATTTAATGTGATTACTATAAATTCATCTCCACCAATTCTATAACATTTACTATATTTACCAAAAATCTCTTTAATTGAAGAAGCAACTTCTTTGATTAACTCATCACCAACAGAGTGTCCATAATTATCATTTACAGATTTTAATCCATCAATATCAAATTCAATTATACTTATATAATCAAACATTTCTTGTGCTAATGTGTTTAAATCATGATCAAATGAGCTTCTATTATCTAAGCCAGTCATTAAATCAGTAAATGCTAGTTTACGATAAATTGCAGACTCACTAGTTTTTAAACTAGAAATAATTACTTGTCTAATGTATGCAATACCATTTAATATTACAAATATTACAAATGCAAATTTTAAGAAGAAATCATAATCAATGATATTTAATTTTAAATTTGGATAGTAATAGGCAATAATAGTAAATGTTATACACACAAAGAAAACAACCGATGAAATTAAATATGCTAAAATATCTCTATTTTTATGTTTAAAATATTCAACAAATACAGCAAACACACACAAAGAATAAGAAATCGCAATTACAATATGAAGTAATATCATTGATTCTGTTAGTGACCACACACCAGTTCCAGCAAGTATTAAATTATTTAATAATAAACATACCATTGTTGTAAATAAACTATCGAATAATTTAATAAAATGTGTACATTTATTTCTTAATAAAATATAGATAGGTAGCAACAACATATAAAGTGCGAGAATATATATCAGGAAGAAGAATGCGTTATCATTAACTAATATATATAATTCACTAACATTAGAGAAAATCCATATCGCGAAAATAAACGTAAATATTGTTAAACAGAAACAATCCGCAACATATTTAACTGATTTATATTTAATTAATAAGATTGCTAAAATAATTAATAAACAACCAATAATAATGATTACACCAATAAAGAATAAATCAATTGAAGCTCCCATTAATAAGTTTAGCAATAAATCGCCTTTTTCAGCAATAAGAACCTGTTCTAGCGTTGGATATAAATATTCTTGAACTTCATCAGAAGAAATAATGATTTTCTTACCAGCATATTCTTGTTCTAATTCGATGAAATGAGTTACAACATTAACATTAGATCCAAACACTAAATTATCAAAAGATTTTTCATCATAAATAACTCCATATCCTTCTATTTCAATTTTAATAGATTGATAATTTGTTTTTAAATAAATACAACTTCTATCTTTTAAATCATTTGGTAAATAGTTATATAGTTTGAATTCTTCAAAACGATATTCATTATAATAAGGCAACATATCCCATTCAACTTCTGAATCGTCACCAACAACATACCATGACTCGTTTAACTCAAAAGGAGTTGCAATCTGTGTCGCATGACCACTATTAGGATTAGTTATTAGACTAATTATAGAAATGATTGCAGCAAAAACAATAACACAGAATATAACAGCAATACTATAAAAGTTTTTTTGTTTATTTACCATAATATCACTCTACATCCTTTAAAAATTTTTCTTCAAATTCTTTGATTGGAATAGGTTTTTCAAAATAATAGCCTTGTCCTAAATCAAATCCTAAGCGTTTAACTTCTGCCCATTGGCGTTCAGTTTCAATACCTTCTGCAACAGACTTCATATTTAACCCTTTACAAATATTAATTATTTGTTCAACAATAATTTTTGATCTAGGATTAACAACTAAATCATTAATAATTGATTTATCTACTTTTACTACATTAAACGGAACAAGTGATAAAGTAGACAAACTAGAATATTTGGATCCAAAGTCATCAATAGCAAGTTTAATTCCTGCTGCGATAAATTTTTCAGCAAGTTCAGAAATAGTTTTTTGTTCCATATTTCCGATTGTTTCAGTTATTTCAATTTCAATCAATGATTCATCAACGTCATACTTAGTAATCACGTTCTTTGTTCTTTCAACTATATCATTTTCAAGTAATGTTACACGAGAATAGTTAACAGAAATTGGAATAAGTTTCTTTCCTTCTTCTTTCCATTTTTTAAGTGTTTGACAAACAAGCTCTAAAATATAGAAATCGACATAACTAACCATTTTATTTTTTTCTAAAATTGGAATAATCTTTGCTGGACTAATTACACCTAATGTTGGATGGACCATTCTTACTAATGATTCTGCAGAAGAAACTTTACCTGTTGATAAATCTACTTTTGGTTGTAAGAAGAAAGTAAACCAATTTCTATTTATAGCATCATTTAAATTATTTAAGTTGTCATTCTTAACATCAAATTTCTCAGCAGTATTCTTTTGATTTTTATTTATGATCATTAATTCTTCCGCATGATTAATTAATTTCTCAACATCAATATCTGTATCAGTCCAAGTTTGACCATTACTTATAAGCCCAATTTCGATGTTATTAATGTTATTGACAACATCATTAAAACGTTCAATAAATGCTTCATAATTAATATCAGGTATTAAAATAACAAATATTTCACTGTCAATTCTAAAAATAGAATCCATTCTAAACTTTTCTCTTAAAATATCTGCGATATTATCAATTATTCTATCACTGTACTCATTACCATGATCAATATTCATTTGTCTTAAGTCATTTAACTTAATAAACGCAACACCAAGACTAGATAATGCACTATTTTTAAGTCTAGAAATAGTTGTTCTATAGAAATTATAGTTATATAATTTTGATACAAAATCAACTTGATTATTTAATTTTTTATCTTCAACTAAAGATTTTTTTACTATTTCGTTATTAACGATTTGAGATAATATCTTAAATAATGAAAGTTCACCTAAATGGTCTGTTGCGTTAGAAATTGTTAAAAATCCAACTGTTTCATTTTTTTCAATTAAAGGCATCGCATAGAATAAATTAATATTGTTTAATCTTAAATGGTAATAATAATTAGATAATAATTCATCTTGAGAATAATTTGTTTTAATAATTACTGGTTGTTGTCTTGATGAACAATACGATAATCCTGGAATTTCATCAACCTTATACTCTACTTTATCAAAGCTTAAAATATCACCAATAGTAAACTCACTATGTAATTTAATAGTTTGTTTATCTGAACTTAAAACAAATACACTAGTTTTATAAGCACTATAATAATAGTTAAGTTGTTTTAATGTTTCATTAATTATATCAAAAGGATCTTTTAAAGAAATAATATTTTGATATAAAGAAGTTATGATTTCATTTAATACTGTACCATCACCTTCATAAACAACTGTATCATTTGAATTATATTCTTGACTTGAATAGTTAATATGATAATCAATATTATCATTATAAGTAATAATTTCATCTTCTTGACGTTTTAATTCATCTAGAAGTTTTGTACATTTATCATACAAAATATGATAATTTGCGTTTTCCAATGTAGATGCAATAATACTATAATATACTTTAGCAATTTTTTCTTCATTATCTGATAATACATAAGAGTTATGAATTAATGTGATTACTTCACTTATACGGTCTCTAAGTTCATATAAATTATCAACTTTAGGGAAGAAAATACCAATTTTACTACCATCAAGTAAACCTATAATTGACTGATTAGAGAAACATAATTTTAATACTCTACTAAAGTGAACTAAAAGTTTTTCGGCAACATTTAACCCATACTGCATTTTGATTGTAGATAAGTTAACACATTCAATAATAATTAAAGCACAATCATTAGACATTGACTCTTCATTTATTGCAAAATTAACCATACGTTTAAATGTAGACTTAACGAATAGTTTGGTAGTAATATCATATTCTACTTTTTCTGGAAGTTTTAATTCTAATTTATGCTTTTTATCAGCTTCTAGAATATATGCAAATAAATAGTCATCACCACCTGCAGGTCTTGTGATAATTCTAAATATTAAATTTTTCCAACTAATATTTCCACTTTCATCAGCAATTCTAAAATAAATTGAATTATAAGATCTGTTTTCTTGAACAAAATCATAAATGACTTTTTTATTCATAACATTTAAAATTTCATTTTTGTCACTTTCATTTGGTATATGTTGAAGTAAATAATTTGTAATTCCTTCAAATGAGAAATTATTTTGATACTTATTCACTAATGGACTAGTACCAAATACCTTTTCAATTTTTTCTGATTCAATATTATATTGAAAACCAAATTCTATTTCGTTTTTCAAAAAAGAAATCATTTGTTCTTCTTGATCAAACTTATTTTCAACACCGATATTTGCTGGTACAACTACACCAACAGCAGTAATTGGATTATCATTACAGTCAAAAATAGTTTTGTAGGATAATTTAAATAGTTTAAAATTACCGAATTTATCAACCATTTTAATTTTGCATTCACCACTTCTTTGACCAGCTAAAATACCACGATAGAATTTTTCAAATTTCTTTGTATAATCAGGATGAATAATTTTATTACCAATAAAGAATCCAGCAACATCTATAATATAATCATCATAAAATGAATAGATATCCTTTAGTGATTCTGATAAAATTAACCAACGATTTTCAACACTATATTCCCACATATATAGGGATGTTTGTTTTAAAGCTAAATTAAATTTATTTTCGCTAATTTCTAATTGTAATTCACGATTTTTAGTTTCAGTAACGTCAGTAACAACAGCAAGATATACGTCATCATACATTTGCCAATTGATAGGTAAAGCTTTTAAGGAGTAATATGAAGTTTTGCCATCTTTATCAATTTCATAGTCAAACGACACTTCTTTTCTCGAAGCAAAATTAGATTTTAATTTTTCTTGTTGTTTAGAACTTTCTATAAATTCTGTTAATATATCATTTTCAATCATATCTTCAAATAATTCATCATAACCTGGACTAACAAAGATAGGATTTATTTTTTCTTGAATATTAAATAATATTAAACCAATTTTACATCTACTTAACAATCTTTGAAGTAATGAACCACCCATATGAGTAGAATTAGTAGATACAATACCACATATTAAACTATTTACAAGTAATGATTGTTGTTTTTTAAAATCTAGTGTAGGATCTTTTCTACAATCTTCATTTAACGAAATTAAAGCACTCAAATATAAATAATTAAATAATTCTCGATTATAAGCGAAAGTAAGACCTTTGTTATAATTTTGTTCAAGATAATCAAATGATTTATTTAAACAATAATTTCTAACTTCATCAATTTTATTACTGATCAAACTGCTACTTCTATTAAGCATAGCACGGTCTTCACGTGTCATAAACCAATTTTGGCCAAAGAAATTAATTAAGATTTCAAAACGATCTAAGAAACAGACTTCTTTATTTTTTGTTACTTGATCATAATATAAATCAAATTGTTCTTTTAAATATTCTTGACATAAAATTATTAGATTTTCTTTGCTTCCTACTTTTTCATAAACTGTACGTTTACTCATCTTTAACATTGATGAAAGTTCATCCATTGAAAAATTATTACCTCTTTTTGAGATAACATCAATGGCAGTTAAAATAATATTTTCTTTATATGACATATATACTCCTAAAAAACTACAAATAGTTTTATAGTTTTATTATACACTATTTATCTTATTTTGTAAAATAAAGTGAAAAAAAACTGTTATGAAAATCATAACAGTTTATGTTTTTACCATTCTTTTTTAAATTGTTCCCAAGTAGATGGAGCGTAATCGAACCCAGCACTAAAGAAGCATCTTAAAATATAATACTCATTTTCGTCCATTGCTTTATCACCTTGAAGACAAAGATAACAGAACGCAAGAACCATAGCTTCATATTTATCTGGATTAATACCATCTCTTAAATCATTTAAGAAATTAATATCATTTGCTAAATCTTCAACAGTTTTACGTGCATATAATGCTTTACAATCAGCAACAGATAAAGGTTGGAACCCAGCAAAGCTGCAATATTTACAATAAGCATCATATTCACCTTGTAAGAAGTCTTCATCACTTAACATAATAAATACAAAGATTTCTTGGAAAGTATAGAAGATTAAATCGTCATTATTAATATTTTCATTATCACAATATTTTGAATACATACTAGATAAATCCGCATAAGCGTGAGATAAAAGATTTCTACATTGATCTTGGTAAGTTTCAGCTGAAACTTCTTTTCTTTGTTCCCAAGCGTAATTCATTAAGTCTATCATATTTAATTTTCTTTTTGCCATTTTATTAACCTCATTTCTTAATTTAATTTTAATTATATATAAATTATATCATAATTTATTTGTCTAATGTTATAAAAATATAATTTTTTTAGCGTTTAAATTTCAATAATAATAATAAAGAAACTACTAAAATAAAAAACGCAGCTAAAATATATAATATAAATCTACCTATACTAAAAAAGTTTTTAAAACAAATCAATACCCATATGGTCGCATCAGCTAACGCAATAATAATACATAATAATGTTAACTTAAAATTAGACCATTTTGAATGTGATTTTTCTAAAGATGTTTTTTGTTCCATAATATCACCCACTAAACTTGCCGAACACAACAAATGTTATCATAGCACCTAAAATCATTAATTGAAGAATTAGTGTTAAATCAATTACTAATGAAAAATATATTTTGTGTGTTTTATGATGTGCTATTTTTCTTCCAAAATATGCGCCTATTCCACCACCAATAACACAGAAAAATAGTAATGTTTTTTCTTTAATTCTTCTTTTTCCTTCTTTTTTAGAAAGAGATTTATCAATTAAAAATAAAGTTAAAGCAATAAGCGAAAAGAAAAACAAATAACAAATATATACTACTAAAACACTTAAGTGATACCCCATTTTAAATAGCCTTTGTTTCTTTTAATAATTGTTCAAATAAATCAATATCTTCTTCAATGAATTTTAAACTTTCAATCCAGAAGTCTTTTTTAGTTACATCAATGTTCATACTCATCGCAACATCTTCAACACTCATAAATCCAGTATTTCTTAACATTTGATCATAATTTCTAACAAATGCTTCTTTATCTTTTAAATATTGTTTATATAAACCTTTTCCAAATAATAGACCGAATGCGTAAGGCCAATTATAGAAATTAAGCCCTGCACTATAGTAATGACTCTTCACTAACCACATATATTGGTGTTTAAAATCAGGATCTAAACCATCTCCATAACTTTCATTTTGAGCTTCTAACATAAAATTACACATATCAGCAGCAGATAATGGTTTAGAAATTGGTTCATTAAATACTTTAGATTCAAATAAGAATCTAGATAAAATATCAATAACACATTGTGAATCTTCTTGAAGTGATTCTTCTACTACTGTTAACTTTTCATATGGATCTGTAATCTCATTAATCATCTTCTTAGCCATTAATGTTTGACACATAATAGATGCTGTTTCTGCAAGTGGCATTGGATAATCTCTATTAAGTGGAGCATTTTCAAGCACAACTCTACCATGATATGCGTGACCTAATTCATGTGCAAGTGTTTGTACATCGCTTAAACTTCCTGTAAAGTTAGTTAATACACGACTTTGGTTATGATTATCAAGTCCTGCACAGAATGCACCACCGCTTTTACCTTCATGAGGTAATACATCAATCCATCTATTCTCAAATGCTTCTTTACCAAGTTCATATAAACTATTAGAGAAAGATCCATATACATCTAAAACTAAATCTTTTGCTTCTAAGATAGTATAAGTCTTATGTAAACTTCCCATTGGTGCGAATAAATCATAGAATGGTAATCCATTTTTATGTCCTAAAGCTTTTGCCTTAAGTTTAAAATATTCTCTAAATTTTGGAGCTTCTTCCTTAATTGCTTCAATCATTGCATCAAGTGTAGCTTTAGACATATGAGATTGTTTTAAAGTTTTTTCAAGAGCATCCTTATAACCACGAAGTGGCATCATAATATTAACTTCACGTTTAATATTATTAAGAGCCATAGCAATACTATCTTCAATTTGTTTACAAGCTTTAAGCTCAGCTTCATATGCATTTTTTCTAACATTTACGCTATGATCATAAGCAAGATTTCTAACAGCAGATAAAGGCATATTTTCATCAAAGCCTTCAACTTTAATACTTAAATTCGCTGTAAGTTGACCTTGTAGATCTCCCCAAGAAGATGATCCTACTAAACTTAATTTACTTGCTAACACTTCTTCTTTATCTGATAGCATATGCGTTGCTTCTTCTTTGTTATTTTTTAAGTTAAATAAATAAGTTTTAATTAGCTGGCTTTGTTCTGCAAGACTATCTAAATCAAAATTTACTAAAAATTTACTAAAAGCAACATTTGCAGCAACAGTATCTTGGATAACCATATAAAGTTTACCAATTTCTCCTAGTGCTTCATAATCATTTACATTTGTAGATGAACGTAAAGATGAATAAGTAAAAAGTTCAGATAATAGACTATTAAATTCTTCTTCAATCTTTAATTCTTTTTCAATACAAGCTATAGCGTCATTAACATCTAAATTTGAAGTTAACTCATTTAATTCTTTAATTAATTCTACTACTCTTTTGTTATCAGAAATGTATTTTGGATCATCATATCCTTTATACATTATACTTAAATCCCATGTCATATTCATTGTTTAGTCCTCCTTATATTATATGAATGTATTCTTCATGATATTGTGTTCTTGATTCTTTTTCCTCATCAGGATAGCCTATATAAATTATACCTAAAGGAATAATGCAATCATCTAAATTTAGCGCAGTTCTTATTTTTTTTACTACTGAATTCATTGGATATGCACCACACCATAAGCTACCTAACCCAATTGATGTTGCGCATAGCAAAATATGTGTAATTGCAGATGAACAATCTTGAATGAAGAAATCATTTTCTTTTTTTGATAGACAACGATTTTGATTTCCACATACAACTATCGCAACAGGTGCATTCATATTAGTATAGCGTCCTGATGATTTAACTAGTTCTAATTTTTCTTGTTCTTTAACTACATAAAACTCCCATGGTTGTTTATTACATGCTGATGGAGCAGACATTGCTGCTTTTAACAACATATCAATATCCTCATCTTTAACAGGATCAGTTTTATATTTTCTAATACTTCTTCTTTGTAACATGTTTTGATAAATTTCATTCATTTTATCACCTCTATAACAATTATATCATATTTTATTTAAAAAAATAATTAATTAATTAAAAAACTACTTAACTTAAGTTAAGTAGTTTAAATAAAAGTTAAATTATTTTAATTCTATAACATATAATTCAATATTACTTTTAGCAGTTATCGTAGTTAATTCATTTTCCATATTAGGATCTAAACATACTTTAAATGTTTTATTTGTTGGAATTTTGCCAAAAATACTAAGCATAACTGAATTATAATTAATAATAGAATTATAACTATATCTTGCGTTTAAAGTACCAAACGAAGTATAAATAGTAACAATTACTTCACCTTCTTTAGAATCTTCATATTCTGGATATTCTATTAAATCATGACTATATGCAGTTTTTACAAGTTCATAGAATTCATTTTTCAATTCATCGTTTTTAACACATTGTAATTTAGATAAATTATTTAAAAGATGTTCATAAGATGCAGTACCACGATATGTAGAATTTCTTAAGATTAATGAGAATTCTACTAAACATAAAGCAAAATTATGATCTTCTGATGCTTCCTTATTATATAGATCTACATCTAATGCTTGATATTTAAATGTTTTAGATTCTAATGTATCAGGATCTTTATAATTAATTTGAAGGTTAAATATTTCTTGGTATGAATCATAAACATTATCTTTTAAAACAACTTCGTAAGTAACTAAAGTTTGATGTCCACTACCTAGTTCACCTGCGTCAGCTTCTTCATTTTCAAAATCATCAGCACTAATTGTTTTATTTTCATAACCAATTAAACGATAACTTTCTACTAAATCTTTATTAAATGTTACTTTATTTTTTACATCTTTTGCAACAGTAATCATAGTTTTATTAAAATCATCAACCAATACTTTTTTAGCTTCTTCTAGACTATCTACATAAGCATATAGACCATTACCGTATTTTGCAAGAGTTTCAACTTTAGAATCTTGATAATTTCCCATACCAAAACCAAGAACTGTTAAATAAACACCTGATTTTGCTTTATCTTGAATAAATTCTTTTAACTCATCATTATCTCTAATACCAACATTAAAGTCACCATCTGTTGCAAGAATAACTCTATTAATACCATTTTCAACATAATATTTTTCAGCGAGTTCATATGCTTTTTGAATACCGCCTGAACCATTTGTACTGCCACTTGCAGTTAATCTATTAATGACTCTATTTAATTTTGATACATTATCAGCAAATATACCATCTGCTTTAACATCTACGCCTGATGCGTAAGTTACAATAGAGATTCTATCAGATGGATTAAGTTTTTCAAGTAATAATAAAAATGCATCTTTTAATAAAGGTAATTTATTACTTGATGACATAGAACCTGAAACATCAATTAAGAAAACAATATTATTACCATCTGATTCAATATATTCAGCCTCTTCTGTAGCAACACCAATTGTAATAACATGATGTTCTTCATTCCAAGGTGCAACACTCATTTCAGCTGTAACTTTGAATGTTTCATCACCTTTTGGAGTTTCTAAATCATAAGTGAAATAATTTAAAAGTTCATCTGTTTTAATAATATTACCACTTATTTTTTGATTATTCTCTATAAATCTTCTTAAATTAGAATAAGATGCTGTAAATGAATCCATACTAAAATAACTGCTTTCTGCATATTCTGTATTATAAAATGGATTTTCATTAATTTGATTATATGATTCTCCAAACATAATTTCTTGTCCTAGACTATCATCAAAATTTGCATCTTCCATAAATCCATTAGGATAAAAATTTTTACTAGAACATGATGTTAATGCAAAACATGTAACTATACATATAAATAAAATTGTAAATAAACTAAAAATTCTTTGTTTCATAGGGTTACCATCCTTTCACCTATAAAACAAAGAATTAAGAATTTTGTGACAAAAATTATAAAATATTTATAAAAAATTAAATATTCCAAGTCCCATCTTTAAAGATAGATACTTTTTTACCATCTATAGTATACGCATCAATAGATAAATCTCTTGAACCAATCATGAAATCAACATGAATCATAGATTCGTTTAATCCCATCTCTTTCATTTGATCAAAGGAATATTTTTCAAAGTCTTTTATACAATCTGTGAATCCTCTTCCGATTGCAAAATGACATACAGCATTTTCATCAAATAAAGTATTATAGAATAAAATGCCTGTTTGATTAACTGGAGATTCAAATGGAACTAACGCACATTCTCCTAAATAAGCAGCACCTTCATCCATCGAAATCATTTGCTTTAATAATTCTTCACCTTTTTCAGCATGACAATCAACAACTTTACCATCTTTAAAAATGAAATAGAAATCTTCTATTAATTCACCATTATAAGAAAGTGGTTTAGTTGAAACAACCTTCCCTTCAGCAAATCCTTTTTTAGGAGATGTAAAACATTCTTCAGTTGGCATATTTGGATTAAAATAAATTCCACTCAAAGTAGTTTCACCACCACCACACCATTTAGATTCTTTCATTAATGATACTTTAAAATCAGTACCATTAGCAGATTGATAATGTAGATAATCAATATTTAAACTATTTAAATAATCACATTTTTTTAGTAAGTTTTCATTATGTTTATTCCATGATTCAATAGGATTTTCTGTTACTCTTGCTGTTGTAAGAATAGCTTCCCATAACGAATCAATGGCTGCTTTTTTTGGAAGGTTAGGGAAAATTAGTTTAGCCCATTTTTCACTTGGAACAGCTACAATAGTCCATTGATATTTATTATTTAATTCATCTTGATATGGTTTTAAAATAGGGTATGATTTCATTCTTGATTGAGCAAGTTTAGTTTGATCAAGACCTTTCATTTCATCTGGAGCACTACTCATAATATGTATACGTGCAGGAATTGTATTTACATAGTGTTTAATTTTTTCAATTTTCCATGTAGGAACTTCTGCTAAAGTATCAACTGATTCATATTTAACAATAGTCTTTAAAATTGGTGCAGGTGTATTCCAATCAACTGTAACACTTTTTGCTCCTAATTTATAACATTCTTCTACCACTAGTGAAACAAACTCTACTTGATCAACACTAGCATTAATAATAACATCTTGATTTTGTTGAACGTTTGCACCTACGCGTGCAACTAATTCAGCGTATTTTTTTAATATTTTTTTAGTCATATAATCATCTCCTAATTTAAACTTTTAATTCTTGATTTATATTTTTCATATAAATCTTTATTATGTTCATCCCCACCCGGAGTATTTGCACTAATATAAATTGGAGGAACAATTCCTTTTTCCTCATATAAATTAACAATTTCAATTACTATACTTTGAGCAATAAATGAACAAGCAATAGATGAAGATGCTCCAATTTTTCCATATTCTTTTGCGATAACACCATCTCCATATGGAGTATGATTGTCTATTACTATATCTGATACTTCATATAAATGTTTTTCATATTTATTTCTTGGTTTAGATGCAGTACTTTGAGTCATGCTTGTTATACAAATAACTGGATGACCTTTTTCTTTTGCAATAGTTGCCATTTCTACTGGAACACTATTAATACCAGAATTTGAAACAATAATAAATGGTTCACCATCTTGTAAATCTAAACTTTCAAATATAATTTCTGCTATTCCTGTTAATCGTTCAAATTTTGTACTTCTAATCGAACCCTCATGTTGCATCAAAAATGGTTCTAAGATTGGATTTACTTGAACTAAACCACCAGCACGATAAAATAATTCTTCAGCAAACATATGTGAATGTCCAGTCGCAAAAACATGAACAACTTTATTTTCATTCATTACATTAAAAATTATCTTTGCAGCTTCTTTTATATTATTAACTTCTTTTTCAGTAATATCATTTATTATTTGATTTATTTTAATACTAAAGTCTTTCATAATCTCTTTCCTTATTATATATAATTAAATAAAAGCTTTAGTATTTCTACTAAAGCTAATTTTCTTCTTCAGGTTTTTCAGTAGCCTTTTTATAAATAGCTTCTGTTGCAAAATGTAACTTAGTTAATACATTTTTATTAGTTAATGGATAAACGAAGTAAGTATTATCGCTTGTAGCAATATCAATTGCATCACCACGTTTTTTATAATCATATTCAATATGTAATGAAGCAGTTGTATTAGCAGGTTTAAATACTTCAAAGTCACTTCCATCATCTAAGATACCTTTAATTAAAATACCAGTTTCATCTTGACGCATTGTTCCTTCCCCAATACGAACAAACCCTTTACGTGAATTCACTAATCTTTCAATTCTTATTTTATCTTCAAATACATAAGTTCCATTTTTTACATCTTCATCAACTAATGATCTTTGCCAACGATACCAACTTGGAACGTGTGCTAATGAATTATCCCATGACTTATCTGTATTCGTAAGATTCATTCTTGAATACTCATCCATATCCCATTTAGCACCACAAGCTGTACATTCTACAAAATGATCATAGCTTATTGTTTCTTGTTCAGCATTACAACAAGGACATTTATATAGAATCTTATGAATGTTTGTTGCACGATCTTTATCAGTAATTTTAATTTGATTATCGTATTGCCATTTATAATCATCCCAAATGAAAGCATCTTCAATTCTTTCTTGAATTTCATCGGCTGATAAAGTTAATACTTCTTCTTTGTTAACAACTTGAATATAATCAAGTTCACATTGGATTTTACGATAAGGATGTTTGTTCCATTGTGGTGAACGTAGGAATGTACCTTTTTGATTCATTACAACAACAGGAACTTTACATAATTTTGCAAATTTTCCTAAAGCTTTACCAATATCTTCATTAACGCCAGCAAGTGCAAATCTTGCTTCAGGATAAATTACAACATTACATTTTAATTTGTGTAAAGCATTATAACAGTTTCTAATTAAGATTGTATCTTTTGTAAACTTTCTTTTAGGAATACACCCAACACTTCTTAATAACCATTCTCTACCGTTAAATTCTTCAATAGAAGTAACCCAACAATATTTTTGAGTATATCCTGATTTAATTACGTTTGCGAAGTCAACAAAACTAGCATGATTTGATAAAAGAATATACGGTCCTTCTAACCCTTCACAATTAACTTTTTTGATCTTAGTGCGAGTTCCAAAAGGCCCTGCGAAAATCCATGCTCCAACAATTTCAACTGGTCTTAAAAACCATTTTGGACCATTTATCTTTTTGTGTACTTCAAATTCTTTTTGTTTTTTCATATTTATACCTTAAATCTTTCTATATATATATTATACACGATTTTAAATAAAAAATAAAGTAATTTTATCTATTTTAAGACTTTATATCATTATTTTGTCATTTTTTCGACTAACTTTGATAAGATTTTACCACATACTAAAGCATCATCTCCTGCTCTATGAGCATTTGTTACTGGAATATTCAAATGATCAGCAACTGTAATTTGCTTATAATTAGTAAGACTAAGCACACGTTTAGAAATATCTAAAGTGTCAATGTAATATAATTTACCTGAAATTTGTAATCTGTTAAATGTATTTGATAAAAAATTCATATCAAAATTTGCGTTATGAGCACAAATAACAGCATTACCTTCCAAAACATCTTTTATGAATTCTTTGAAATAGTAATATACTATATCTTCTTCTGGAGCACACTCTATCATTTCATTAGTTATATTATTTACTTTAGAAACATATGGTGGTATATATTTATGAGCATTAATTAAAGTTGAAAATTGTCTTACTGGTTTTAAATTAATAAATTCACAACATCCAATTTCAATTATACGATCATTTGTTGGATTTAGCCCAGTGGTTTCTACATCAAATGAATAAAATTTTAATTTAATTAAATCTATTAATTTATTATTTAATTTCACTTTCATCTTAGTAATGTCACTCATATATATTTTCTCCAATATAATCATTTGTATTATACCAAATTTAATGAAAAGTTAACATTTATTTAATAATAAAATAAAAATAAGTAGACACTTTATTTTAAAGTGTCTACTCTTATTTTTATGTATCAAGACCTGCAAATTGAGTTTGATATAATTTATTATAAACGCCTTGATGTTTAAGAAGATCCTCATGACTACCCATTTCAACAACAACACCTTGATCAAGTACCACGATTAAATCAGCATCTTGAATAGTTGAAAGTCTATGAGCAATAATGATTGATGTTCTATTTTTCATTAATTTAACTAAAGCATCTTGAATTTTCTTTTCAGTTCTTGTATCAACAGATGAAGTTGCTTCATCCAGAATTAAAATTTTAGGATTAGCTAAAATTGCACGAGCAATAGTTAATAATTGTCTTTGACCTTGAGAAATATTTGTCGCTCCTTCTGATAGAATTGTTTTTTCTTTCTGAGGTAATCTTTGAACAAAATTATAACAATTAGCCATCTTTAATGCTTCAACAAATTCTTCTTCTGTCGCATCTTCTTTTCCATATTTTACATTGTTTTCAACCGTATCTCCAAATAATACTGCATCTTGTAATACGATAGAAATACAATCTCTTAAATCTTTTTTAGACATTTGATTAATATCTTTACCGTCAATTAAGATTTTACCAGAATCGATATCATAGAATCTTAATAATAAATTAACAATAGTAGTTTTACCACTACCTGTTGCACCTACTAATGCAATCTTATGACCACTATAAACATCAACATTAAAATCTTTTAAAACAGGTTTACCAGGAACATAAGCGAATCCTACATGTTGGAAATCAATATATCCTGTTGTTTTATATGGATCAAATTCAACAGTACCATTAAAGTCTTCAACTTCTTCTTCCATCATATCAAATACTCTTTCAGCACCTGCCATCGCAGTAAGAATTGAAGAGTATACATGAGATATTTCATTAATAGGTCTTGTGAATTGTTTATTTAATGTAAGGAATGAAATAACAACAGAAATGCTTAAGGCTTGTCCAAATAATCCATTACCTATTCCAATACTTACAAATAATGCACCAAAAATACATATTAAGAAATAACCAAAGTTACCTACGAAATTCATAATTGGCCCCATTGAACCACCCCAAATTTGCGCATTAATAGCTGTATGGCATAGTTCATTAGAATAATCATTAAATTCTTCTTTTGCGATTTCTTGATGATTATAAGCAATAACGGTTTTACAACCAGTTACCATTTCTTCTGTTTGTGCATTTAATAAACCTAAGATTTTAGATTGTTTCTTAAATAATGGTCCCATAAATTTAGACATTAATGCAGTAAAGGTAATTGAAAGCACTAATGTTGTCAATGCAACTAATGTAAGAAGTGGAGAGAAATAAATCATAATACATAGACATCCAGCAATTGTTAAAATACCAGACACTAATGATGTAATTGATTGAGAAACAGAAGTAGAAATATTATCAATGTCATTAGTCATTCTTGACATTATATCGCCATGAGGGTGAGTATCTGTATATTTAATAGGTAATTTTACAATACGTGCAAACAAATCATTTCTTAACTTTCTTGTCATACCAATTGATAAATATGCACCACATAAATTAGATAAGAATTGGAATAAACAACTTAAGAAATAAATTATAGCAAGACCACCCAAACAGAAAAGGAATTGTTCTTTATTAGGGAATTTAGTCCATACATTTAATTCTGAATTGTATTCACCTAAAGATTCAATAATTTTTTGAATAAATAAATTCGTAGAAAGTGTACAAGCAGTACTACAAAAAACAATTAAAATTAACGAAATTAGTAATTTTTTAGAGAATGAAATGTACTTTAGAAGTTTCTTAACAATACCTTTTAAATTTTTTGGTTTTTCTTTTAAACCGCCAAATCTACTACCAGGTCCTCTACCATTACCTTGTTTAATTTGTAATTCACGAAGGCGTTTTTCATCAAGTTTTCTAGCCATTATTCGTCACCTTCTCTCTTTAATTGTGAATTATAAATATCTTGATAAATTGCACAATTCTTAAGTAAGTTTTCATGTGTATCAAAATCAACAATATAACCACCATCTAAAACGATAATCTTATCAGCATTTTTAGCTGTTGCAACACGTTGTGCTACAACAATTCTAGTTGTATCATTAATATGTTTTCTCATAGCTTTATATAAATTAGCTTCTGTTACTAAATCTAGTGCACTTGAAGCATCATCAAAAATTAATATTTCTGGTTGTTTTACTATTGCACGAGCAATTGATAATCTTTGTTTTTGACCACCTGATAATGATGTACCTTTTTCTTCAACATATTCATCAAACCCTAATTCTTTGCTTAAAATAAATTCACTTGCTTGAGCAATATCAGCAGCAAGCTTTATTTCATCAATTGTTGCATCTGGATTACCCCATGAAATATTTTCAGCAATAGTACCAGCAAATAATTCTGATTTTTGAAGAGCAATAGCAATTTTATTTCTTAAATCAACTTGGCGATACTCTTTAACATTTACACCGTCAACAAGAACTTCACCAATAGTTACATCATAGAATCTAGTAATTAAATTAACTAGTGTTGTTTTACCACTACCTGTTGCACCTACAATAGCAATAGTTTCACCTTTATTAACTTTAAAATTAATATTTTCAATAACATTACCATTTGCATTAGGATATCTGAAAGAAACATTTTTAAATTCTACAGTACCTACTTCAGTTAAAGTATTTAAATCAAGATTGCCATCAACAATTTCTAATTCACAATCTAAAACTTCATTAATTCGTTTTGCTGAAGCTTGGGCACGAGCAACGTTAGCAAAGATCATACCAAATTGCATCAAAGCAAAACAAATCATAACAATATATGTAATTGCTTGAGAAGTTTGACCTAATAAAATTTCTGGTTCATTACCATTTTCAAATCCACCTAAAATAGATTTACCACCTATTGAATAAATAGCAACTTGAGCTAAATAAACGATAATCATAAATAAAGGCATTAATAATGATAACAATTTATTTACATATAATAAAGTATCTGATAAATCACCATTAACACGTTTAAATCTTTCATCTTCATAATCTTCTTTTGAGAAAGCTTTAACAACTCTTGCTCCTGATACATTTTCATGAACAACAGTGTTAACTTTATCTAATTTAGTTTGAATAATAGAGAATGTTGGGAATGCTTTTTTCATAAAGAATAACATAACAATAATTTCAAGTGGAAGAGCAATTGCTAAAACAATAGCAAACTTAACATTAATTGTTAATGTAAAAATAATTCCTAATACAAACATCCCAAAAGATCTAACAAACATTCTAATCATTTGTGCAACAAAGTTTTGCATTTGAGTTATATCATTAGTAACTCTAGTTACTAATGATCCTGTAGAAAAATCATCTGTTTGATCATAAGATAAATGCATAATTTTATTAAATACATCTTGTCTTAAATCATTGGCAAATTTACAGCTAGCAATATTTGCGAATACACCACTTAAAATACCACCAACAACACCAATGAATACAATAGCAATCATTACAAGACCTATAGAGATAATCTTATCTAAATCTTTTGATGGAATACCAAAATCAACCATTTGTTGCATTTGACCCGTAAGCATCATATCCATGCAAACTTCAACTATCATAAATATTGGAGCAAGTAATGCAGCCCACCAATATTTTTTCAAATAACGTAAAAGTTTAAACATTATTTAATTGTCTCCTTTTCTTCTAGTAAATTTTCTTTCATCATTTCTAAAACTTTTTCAAAATGAATTAAATCTTCAGCTTTTATATTTTTAATTAATTTAGATTCAACATTTTGAAAACACTTTTTAATCTTTTCATCAAGTTCAAATCCAAGATCAGTTAATAATACTATTGTTTTTCTATTATCTTCTTCACTTGCCTTTCTAGTAATATAGCCTAATGCTTCCATTTGTTTTAAAGTTAAGCTTACAGTTGGAGCAGATAAATGATTTATTTCAGCTATATCATTTTGAGGTAAACCTAATGGGTTTCTTGCTAGAGTCATAACAATATTTGCATAAGTAGCATTAATGTTATGTTTAGCTGCCTCAGATTTAAAAGCACATTTAAAAGTCTTATTCATATGGTTAATTATCGCACCATAAGGCATATGTTCTTTTGTCATATACTTCTCCTTTAAAATAGTTAGTTTTAAAACTAATTTATTATATTATACCATATTTTATGGCATATAAAGTTATATTAGCAATTATTTTTTATATCATTAAATTTGTTTTTTTTACAATATTTTTGTATAATAGTTGCATGAATAATGAACAACAATTTAAAGAAACTGTAGCTAAAAATTTAATTAACTACAGAAAAATCAACAATTTAACACAACTTGATTTAGCTGAAAAACTATGCTATTCTGATAAAGCAATTTCAAAATGGGAAAGGGGAGAAAGTTTACCTGATTTATACACTTTAGAGAAAATTGCTGAATTATATGGAATAACAATTAATGAATTGGTTTATGAAAAAGAAATACAGATTAACCCAAAATCTAACAAATCAGCAAATCATTTATTTGTTACATTACTATCTAGTATTCTAGTATGGTTTATCGCAACTGTAGTATTTGTTACATTAATGCTTATTCCATCAACTTCATCATATGCGAATTGGTTAACATTTATAATCGCAATACCAGTGTTTTTTATTGTTTTGACGGTTTTTGCTGCATTATGGTATAAAAATACATTTAGATGCATTTGTGTTTCAGGAATAGTTTGGGGTCTAGTTTTAAGTGTACAAATTATTCTTCATTTAAACAATTTAAAAAATAACGCATTAATTTATGTTATGGCAGCTGTATTCCAAATATTAGTAATATTATGGTTTATTATGATGGCTTATCAAAAAAAGTCAAAAATAAAATAAGAGTTTCACTAAAAAAAGTGAAACTCATTTTTTTATTCAAATCGATTTTTACCATGGAAAAATACTGCAATTAAACCAGGTCCAGTATGAGATCCAATTATTGAACCTATGTAAGAATAATAAATATCTTTAAAACCTAATTCTTCTTTTAACATTTCAGCAAATTCAACCGCTGATTCTATAGCGTTAGAATGAGAAACATAAAGTGTTTGATTTTTAGGATCAATAACTTGTTCTTTAATACATTCAATCATTTTTTTATATGTTTTTATTTTTCCATGTCCTTTAGTATGAACTAATAAATGACCATCATAATCTAATCTTAAAATTGGTTTAATACTTAAAACATTTCCAAATATAGATGCTATTTTAGTTACTCTTCCACCTCTTGCAAGATAAGTTAAAGTATTTGTTGTAAAATAAGGATTTACCCCTCTTTTTACACTTTCTATGTATTCAACAACTTCTGTGATTGATTTATCTAAATCTCTTAATTTGCAAGCTTCTAGAATAAGCATTCCATAACCTAAAGATGCGCTTGTTGAATCAATTAAATATATTAAAGCATTAGGATATTTTTCTTCAATCATAGTTTTAGCAGTTACAAAATTGTTAAAAGTACCTGAGATGCCACTACCTAAACTAATATGAATTATAGGTTTATCAAATGAAATTAAATATTCTAAAAAATCATATGCTTCTTTTATATTAACCGCTGATGTTTTATAAACCTTTTCTTCTAATTCCATTTTTTTATATAAATTTACAATGTCTTTTTGTTCCATTGTATCTACGTATGAATTTTCTTCATCAGTATAATTCATACAAAGAGGGATAACACCTACTTTTCGGCATTGTTCCATCGATAAATCACATCCAGAATCTGTGCTAATTATAAACTTTAAATCTTCAATTTTCATATTATTTCTCCTTTTTAAAACTATAGTTAAAGTATAATATTTAAAATTATAAAAGTCAATCTACTTCTTGTTTTTAAAC
>JAZOLP010000182.1:0-24342 GCA_045653225.1 Bacilli bacterium | reverse complement strand
TTGGATTTAGAATATTACTATTATAATGAATTTATTGATTTATTCATTGATAAAAAGATGATTGCTGTAAGTGGAACTCATGGTAAAACAAGTACTAGTTATTTTCTACAAGATATAGCAAATTTATCTTATATAATTGGTTGTGGATTAGGTAGATGTAACGAAAGTGAATACTTCGTTTTAGAAGCTTGTGAATACAAAAATCATTTTCACGCGTATAGCCCAGAGTTATTAGTTATTCTTAATATGGATTTCGATCATCCAGATTTTTTTAAAAATAAAAAAGAAATAATTAATAGTTATCAAAAAATGGCTAATAGATCAAAAATGGTTCTAATTAATAAAGATGTTAGTTTATCAAAAAAGATTAAACATTCAAATATATATACATTTGGGTTTAATAAAGAGTCTGATTTTGTTATCAAAATTGTTAAACAATCGAAAAATGGATATATATTTTTATTAAAGGGTAATAAAATATGTAGAATATTAAAATGTAATATTTTAGGAATTCATAATCTTTACAATTATGTTGCTGCTTATACAGCTTGTATATTAACTAATCAAAATATTAATCATTATAAAAGTGTAACACTTCCAAAAAGAAGGATGACAACTTATCAATATGGTAACACTTATCTTATTGATGACTACGCTCATCATCCAAGTGAAATTAATGCGTTATATAGTAGTTTGAGATTAACATATCCAAATTATAAATTAAATGTAATTTTTCAAAGTCATACTTATTCAAGAACAATAAAATTTAAAATAGAATTTAAAAGTGCATTGAGTAAATTTAATAATGTATATTTACTTGATGTGTTTACTTCAAGTAGAGAAAATAATAAATTGAACCTTCAGAAGAAAATAAATAAATACTTTAGAAAATTTAATATTTTTGAAGATTCAGTATTAAATTTAATAAAAAAAGATAATGAAGAAGTTTGGATTTTTCTTGGTGCTGGAAGGTGTAATGATCTATTAGAAAAGTTTAAAAATAATAATTTAAATGTAATGAAAATATAGGCTTTTCTTTTCATAAATTGGGCTATATTGCTTGATTTGGATTTCTATTAGTGCTATAATATATGTAGCTATAGCAATTTTTAACTATAGAATATTTAGGAAAGCGAGGAATGTTTATGAAAACAGATCGTCGTGCAAGTCAAGCTACCATTATGGAAGTTGCAATTGCTGCTGGTGTTAGTTTAGCAACTGTTTCTAGAACTACTAATCATCCTGAAAAAGTTAAGCCTGAAACTCGTGAAAAAATAGAAAGAATTATTAGAGAAAAAGGATACAAACCTAACCTTAATGCTAAGAGTCTTGCTAGTAGTAAATCTACAACTGTTGCTGTTGTTGTTCCAGAACTTACACGTAGTTCAATTGCTGGTTTAGTTGATGGTATTGCTGCATGTGCACATCGTCGTGGATATTTTGTTAGATTATTCGTTAATAACAAATTAAAAGATGGCGTGATTGAAAGTGAAAAAGATTTTTGGTCTACTTTAATGGCTTCTGTAGTTGATGGTGTATTATATATTAATGATGAAATGACTGAAGAAAGTATTGAACTTGTAAAAAATTCAAGTATTCCTGTTGTACTTACTAATATTGTTTGTAGTGATCCTGAAATACCTTATGTATCAATAGATTATTACAAAGCTGCATATGAAATGACTAAAGAAATGATTGCTCGAGGAAAAAAGAAGATATGGATGGTAAATACTATTCGTAAGTATGTTGTAAATGATTTAAAAGTTGCTGGTTATAAAAAAGCTATGGAAGAAGCAGGTTTAGAACCTTGTATAAAAAATGTTCCTGGCCGTACAGAATTAAATGAACCAATTTATAAAGAATTGTTAGAACAAGATAAACCAGATGTTGCAATCGTTGTAAGAGATTCAATGGCTGTTTCGTTTATCAATGTAGCAAGACTTCTTCATATTCATATTCCTGATGAAATTGAAGTTATTGGATTCCAAAATACAAAATATGCTGAATTATCTAGACCTAAACTAACTTGTATTGATACTCCAATTTATGATTTAGGTGAAAAAGCTATGGATTTATTAACTAAGTTAATGGATTTATATGATACTGATGAAGATGAAGTCGAAGAAGAAGAAATAGATGCAAATATCTATGTTGACTATAATGTTGTTTGGAGAGAATCAACAAAAAATAATTAGTAGTTGTCTTAATAGTAATTAGAGAATATCCGGTTGGTGAAAGGATATCAAGTTAAGTTAATGAATTATATCAGTATGTAGAATTTATAAAACTCTACTTTATAAAAAACAAAGTGCAGGAATTCCTGAATAAAGGTGGTACCGCGGAAAGATTTTTTCGTCCTTTTTAAAAGCGATTGCTTTTTAAAGGGCGTTTTTTATTTAGAAAATTATTAGAAAAAGAGGTATAAAAATATGAATTTATTTGAAGAATTACAATGGAGAGGAATAGTACACAGTGTTACTGATGAATCAGTTATCGAAAAATTAAATAACGGTAAAGTTACATTTTATTTAGGGACTGACCCAACAGGCGATAGTTTACATGTAGGACATTTACTTGTATTTATTCTTGCAAAAAGACTTGAAAAACATGGACATCATCCAATTTTATTAATTGGTGGTGCAACAGGATTTATTGGAGATCCAAAACCTACTGCCGAAAGAAAAATGTTAACTAAAGAACAAATTGATCATAACGCAGAATGTCTATATAATCAAGTTAAAACTTTATTTAATTGTGATATGGTTAATAACTATGATTGGATTTCTAAACTAGATTTAATTAGCTTCTTAAGAAAGTATGGAAAATTATTTAATGTTAACTATATGATTAATAAAGATACTGTTAAATCAAGACTTGATAGCGGTATTTCTTATACAGAATTCTCATATCAAATTCTTCAAGCTTTAGACTTTGAACATTTATTCGAAGCTAAAGGTTGTGAAATGCAAATTGGTGGTCAAGACCAATGGGGTAATATAACAAGTGGGTTAGAGTTAATTAGAAAACTTCATGGTTTTGAAGCTTGGGCTGGTGGTTTTACTGCTCCATTATTTACTAAGAGTGATGGTACTAAATTTGGTAAATCTGAAAGTGGTGCTGTATGGTTAGATCCTACTAAGACTTCGCCTTATGCATTCTACCAATTCTGGCTAAATACACCTGATGCTGATGTAATTAAAGAATTAAAACAATTTACATTCTTAGGTAAAGAAGAAATTGAAGTGTTAGAAAAATCATTCAATGAAGCTCCACATTTAAGAGAAGCTCAAAAAGCTCTTGCAAAAGAAATGACAGTAATGATTCATGGTGAAAATGCCTATGAACAAGCAATTAGATTATCTGCTGCATTATTTAGTGGTAAAGTTGCTGAACTTACTAAAGAAGAAATTGCAATGGGGTTTGAAGGTATTCCACAAGTAGAAGTTAGTGAACATGTTGGTTTAATTGATGCTTTAGTACTTGTTAAAGCAGCATCATCTAAACGTGAAGCTCGTGATTTCATCAATGGTGGCGGTGTATCTATTAATGGTAATCAAGTAAAAGATATGAATTTTGTTATCACTAATGAATGTACTATTGGTGATGAATATACAATTATTAGAAGAGGAAAGAAAAATTACTACGTAATTAAGCACGTAAAATAATATTATGGAAATTATTAAAGGAATAGAAAAAATACTATTAGACGCAGTCAGTGATGGTGCATTTCCTGGTGCAAACTATGCAGTTGTAACTAAAAATAATGTATGGATGGGATCTGTTGGAAATAAAGAATTATATCCAGAAGTAATCCCTAATAGTATTGATACAATTTATGATATGGCATCATTAACAAAAGTTGTTTGTACAACTACTTGTTTGATGCAACTTGTAGAAAAAGGTCTTTTAAGAATATTTGATCCTGTATCAAGATATTTTAAAGAATTAAAATTTAATAATATTACTGTTTGGAATTTGTTAACTCATACATCAGGTTTTCCAGAAGGAATATATGGTCCAAAGGATAAGTTAACTGAACAAGATGTAATGGATAAAATATTTAGTATTGAAGAATTATTATTTAAACCAGGAACTAAGATTGTTTATTCGGATATTAATTATATCTTATTAGGTAAAATTATTGAAATGTTATCTGGAATGCCTTTAAATGAATATGCAAGAATAAATTTATTTGAACCATTAGAAATGAAAGATTCTGGATATTTACCAAGTGATAAATCACGTTGTGCAGCTACAGAATATAGAAGTGATGCAACAATGACTGGTTATGTTAAGGGTGAAGTTCATGACGAAACAGCTTATGCAATGAATAAGGTAGCAGGTCATGCAGGGCTATTTTCAACTGTTTTAGATTGCTCGCATTTTATACAAATGATTTTAAATAATGGTATGTATAATGGAAAGAAAATTCTTTCTAAAATTACAATTGATGAACTATTTAAAGTTCAAGTAAAAGAATATGTTGGTGTGGAAACACTTCCTAAAGCAAGATGTCTTGGATGGCAGACTAAGGACCCTGCATCAAGTGCAGGTGAACTTATAAGTGAAAATACAATTTTACATACAGGCTTTACTGGAACTAATATGTTTATTGATAGAGATAATGAAATTGGTTTTGTTCTACTTTCTAATAGAGTTCATCCAACAAGAAATAATTTAAAACATTTACATGTTCGTGCTTGTTTAGCAAACTACATTATGGTTAATTTAGAGGAGTTTAAAAATGATTAATTATATAAGTTATAATGAAAATTTAAAACAATTAATGTTTGAATGTTATAACAATAATGTCGGTGATTTCTATAAAAAAATATCATTTGAATATTTTTGTAATAACTTATTTAATCATGTAGAGTTTGATCCGAATGGATGTTTTGTAGTTATTGATGATGAAAAAGTAATAGGATTTATTTCTTCTTTTGTTCGTCATGTTGAAAAAGAAAATCCTTCAAAACCTGGTTATGTATCTACTTTTATTGTTGATAAAAGTTATAGATGTAAAGGTATTGGAAAAGAATTATTAACGATGGCAGAAAAATATATTAAGTCTTGTGGTAAGAATAAAATATGTTTTGGATATCTATGTACTTTAAACTGGGGTTGGTATATTCCAAATACAAATAATCATGATCATAATGGAGCACCTGGTCCTAGAGTTAATAGTGATTTATATTTCTTCTTACTTAATAATGGATATAATATCATTGATGAAGAAGATGCTTTCCATTTAGATTTACCTAAATTTAATATGCCTAAAAGGGTTATTGAAGATTTAGCAAAATGTAGTGAAGAAGGAATCACAATAACTTTATATGATAAAGATAAACATTTTGGATTAGAAGAATTCTATGAAGATATTCAAGATGAAGGTTTTGAAAGAGTTATTAGATATAATTTAAGTTTAGAAAATCCAAAACCTTTTGCTGTGGTTGTAAAAGATAATAAAATCTATGGATGGACTGGAGCGTTTTATACTGAAGAATCTGGTAGAGCTCATTTTGATGGAATTATTATTTCAAAACATGTCCGCGGAAAAGGTTTGGGACGTGCTTTATTTGCAACTTTAGCTGAGTATTCAAAGACTCATGGATCTAGTTTTATGACATTCTTTACAGGGCGTCATAACTTTGCTAGATATATATATTTAAGCCTTGGATTTAGAATAATTCAAAGCTTTGCAGTAATGGAAAAGGAGATTTAATTTATGGCAAAAACAATTCTTGCAATCGGTGGTCACATTGGTGATGCATGTTTAACTGCTGGTGGTGTAATGGCAGCAAATGCGGTTGATGGTGGAAAAAATTATACACTAGCATTAACTGCTGGAGAACGCGGAAACCCTCCTCATTTAACTGTTAGTGAATATCGTGAACAAAAAATCAAAGAAGCTAAGAACTTTATGAACCTTATGAATGGTGAGGCATATGTTCTTGAATACTGTGATGGTGAGCTACCTAATGATGAAAAAGTTAGAATGCAAGTAGCGGAAATTATCGTTAAACTAAAACCGGATATTATTATTACACATTGGCGTAGCCAAATGCATAAAGATCATAATAACACTCACTATATTGTTCAAGATGCTAGATTCATTGCAAGTGTAGTTGGGACACAATATGGTCGTCATTATGCTTCACTTTATTTTGCAGAAAACTGGGAAGATGATCATGATTTTGATCCATATGTTTATGTAGATATCACTAAAGGTTATGATTTATGGTGTAAAGCATTACACGAACATTGGTTTGTAATGAATAGTAAAGATTTTGCATATTATGATTACTATACATCGCTTGCTAGATGTCGTGGAGCACTTTGTAAAAAACAATATGCTGAATGCTTTAATGTATTTGAATATTCAAAAAAAGTAGTAAAAAATGAATTATAAAAAAATTAAAGACTAAATTTTATTTAGTCTTTTTTTGCATTTTTAATGTTGATGTGTTATAATAAATTCTAGAAAAGAGGTATTATTTTATGAAAATATATGATACACATTCTGATATCTTTTCAAATCTTTATGAAAGAGTAGTAAAAGGTGAAAAGGATGTTTTTAAAAACTATCACATCGATAACCTTAAAAAAGGTGAAGTAATAGGTGGTATTTGGGTAGTTTATAGTGAACATGATTTTGATGTTGAAGAAGCATTCGACATTGCGTTAAAAGAATATGAACCATATAAAGCTAACTATGATGTAGTTTTAGGTTTAGAGGGCTTAAGAAATGTTTTAGATTTAGCATGTTTAAAAAGAATGTATGATCGCGGCATTCGCCATGCAATGCTTACTTGGAATGAAGAAAACCATCTTGCAACGGGTGTTGCAGGACCAAAAGATCATGGATTAAAACCACTTGGTATTGAATTTATTAAATTTATGGAAGAAAACAAGATGATTGTAGATGTATCACATCTTAATATTAAAAGTTTCTATGAAGTAATGGATGTTGTTACTAAACCTGTTATCGCAAGTCATTCTTGTGCATATAGTTTAAGTGATCACAGAAGAAACTTAAATGATGATCAACTTGAAGTTTTAAAGAAAAATGGTGGATATGTTGGTGTAAATAGTGCTCGCAACTTTGTTTCAAAAGATAGAAGTCTTCAAACTGTAAAAGGCTTAGTAGACCAAATATATTATTTAATCGATCATCTTGATATTGACCACGTAATGCTTGGACTTGATATGATGGATTATTTAGGTGATTATGGAGGAAATAAAGAAACAGGATTAAATGATAATTTAGATGATTTAGCAACTCATGAAGATTGTCAAAACATTATAGTTGAACTAAGAAACAGAGGAATGAAAGAATCAGACATTGAAAAAATAGCATATAAGAATTATTTAAATATGCGTCAAGAATTATTAGGATATTAGGAGAAAATTTATGAGAAAATTAATTAAAAGATTAATATGTTTCAACATAACATTATTATTAGTTTTTAGTTTTTGTTTAGTTGCCCATGCATGGACACCTCCAAAACTAAAAAATCCTTATGTGGAACCAGATGTACAATTTAGATCGGTTTGGGTTTGTACTGTTAGCAATATGGATATCAATAGACAAAATGGTACTGATGATGCTGCTATTGAAGCGTGGAAAAAAGCTTATTTAGAAATTCTTGAGAATTCTGTTGAAAATGGAATGAATGCAATTATTTTCCAAGTTAGTCCATGTAATGACGCTTTTTATCCTTCTAAATATCGCCCTTGGAGTGAATTCTTGGCTGGATTTGGTGTAAATCCAGGTTGGGATCCTGTAGAATGGATGATTGAAGTTACACATGCTGCAGGATTAGAATATCATGCTTGGTTTAATCCATATCGTACTTCAACTGGAGCGCTAGCTCAATCTATTACTAAAGAAGATGCTGCAACTGGTGCTCATTACATTTACGATTATAATGAGGAAGACGTTTATAATTATAAACAACAATATTTCGGTTCATTAAAAAATATTTGTGAAGAAAAAGGAACTTTAGTTGATAATCCTATTTTTACAACAGGTGCTACACTTGATCATACTGTAGTTTTGGGGTCTGAGGGAAAATTTGTTTTAAACCCTGCTGCTCCTGAAACAATTGAAAATGTAGAAAATACTATCTTAGAATTTATTACAAATTATGATGCTGATGGTGTACATTTTGATGACTATTTCTATCCAGATGATAAGAACTACAAAGGTAATAATGCAGAATATAAGAAATATACATTCTCATCAGAACCAGAAATTGACTATAACGATTATATGAGTTATGTTGGTAAAGGTGGTACTTTATCTATTTATGATTGGCGTAGAGAAAATGTTAACACATTAATTAAAAACTTAAGTGATATCATTCGCGAAAGTAATGTAACTGATAATTATAAATGTGCATTTGGTATTTCTCCAGCAGCTAGATGGGCTCCAAGTATTGAATCTTGTCCTGCTGGATCATATCGTGGTGCTGAAGGTGGTATGATAGCTAGTTGTAATAACTATTATTCATATTCAGACTTATTTGCAGACACATATAAATGGGCATCTGAAGGATGGTTAGATTATATTTTACCTCAAGTATATACTTATTTAGGTGATACACCAAGTGGTATACCTGATGGAGATTACCCAGTAATTACAAAATGGTGGAGTGATGCTTTAGCTGGAAAACCTTGTAAATTATATATTGGTACTGCTTTATATCAAATATCAACATGGAATAAGAATGGTTATGCAACTAGTGATGAATTCTATTATCAACAAATGTATAATCAAGATAAAAACTTCAGAGTTGATGGTTATGTAATGTTTAGATATGATTCTATGTTATCAACAGTAGGTGCTAAGTGTATGGACAAAATTCTACAAAAAGTTTGGAAAGTTTCAGCTCTTACACCAACATATGAAGGATATATTTACGATAGTGTTGATACTGCCGCTACTGTTAAAGAAATTAAGTTAAATGCTGATGGTACATATTCTGTATACTTTGATAAAGTAAATGATGCGAAAGCTTATGGAATTTTAGCTGATGGAGAAGTTGTTGCTCGTGTATTATCAGGTAATAATTCATGTGTATTCACAAAAGAAGAAGGAAAAACTTATGAACTTGTTACATATGGATATGATAATCAAATTCATAAAAATAAAGAATTAATTGATTTTAATGATGTTGCTGAAAATGAAAAACCAAAGGTTACAATAAATACATCATTAAACGCTGAATATTTATGTGGTTCTACAATTGATTTAAGTATCTCTATTACTGATGCAGAAAATGATTCTATGACTTATTCATTATACATTTATACAAATGGGACAAAACGAAATATTTTTGAAAATCAAGCAGTTAGTGAATCTAATATTTCATATACTTACACTTGCTATGCTATTGAATTTAAAAACTGTTATTTCAGTTTAGTCGTTGATGATGGCTATGGACCTGTAGAAGTAAATAGTTCTACTTTTAATATTGTTAAAGAATTATCAAAAGAACCTCCAGTTCATGAACATGAATTTGTTGATGGTATTTGTGAATGCGGAGAGAAAGATCCAAATTATCAACAAAATGATGAAACAAAACCAGCCAAAAAATGCGGTAAAAAGAGTATTGAATTAATTGTTGCATGTTTAAGTGCTGCAACAGTAATCAGTGTAATTTTAAGAAAGAAGGATTAATATGAAATTAAAAAGATACACTCCAGAATATTTAAAATATTGGCATAACAAAGAAGAAATTGATATTCCAGAATATACATTCAAAGAAAATAATGTACGAGGATGTTGGATTTCTAATGTTGTTAATATTGATACTCCAAGACTTGAAACTATTGAAGCTTATCAAGCTCATTTAATTAGTATTTTAGATAATATGCAAAGTTATAATATGAATACTGCAGTATTTCAAGTTAGACCTTGTAATGATGCTTACTACCCATCTAAACTTAACCCTTGGTCTAAGTTTATTACAGGAGTTGAAGGTAAAGATCCAGGTTTTGATGTTTTACAATTTTTCATTGATGAAGCTAAAAAAAGAAATATAAAAGTTCATGCTTGGATGAACCCTTACCGTGTAAGTACTGCTGATTTAAAAACTTTAAATTTAACAAAAGATGAATATCTAGATACTCTTGCTGAAAACAACTGGGCAAGACTTAATAAAGAACATACTATTTTAGATGGTATTAGTAAAGTTATATTAGCGCCATCTCATCCTGAAGTAATTGAATTTGTAAAAGAATCTATTATGGAAGTTGCAAGAAATTATGATGTTGAAGGTGTTCATATTGATGACTATTTCTATCCTTATGCTAAAGTTCCAGAAGAAACTGAACGTGAAGATTATTTAAAATATCGTGATACTTTAGATCAATCATTTGATGATTTTAGAAGAAGTAATGTTGATAAAATGATTAAAAGTATCAGTGATGCTTTAAAAGAACTTTATCAAGCTACTGGTAAAAAAGTTGAGTTTGGTATTAGTCCATTTGCTGTATATAGAACTCATTCTAGCATTAAAGAAAGTGGATGGGAAAAAGGATCATACAACGCATCTAGTGCATTAGAATGTTATAGTGAATTATATTCAGACGTGTACAAATGGATGGTTGAAGGTTGGATTGATTATGTTGTTCCACAAAATTATTTCTCATTTGAACGCCGTGATGTTACATATCATGATGTTGCTTGGTGGTGGAGTAATATTTGTAAAGAAACTAAAACTAAACTGTATATGGGACAAGGCATTTACCATATGGGAAGTCATGAAGGCTGGGGACATGAGACTTGGCAAAATCCGGAAGAAATCAATAATCAATTAAAGTTTAATTGTAATTTTGAAAATATTGAAGGTACTATCTTCTTTACTTATAAAGACTTAGTTCCTGGTAAAAACCCAATTAAAGATGAAGGTTTAGCACTTTTAAAGAAACTTTGGAACCAAAAATAGTAATAAAATAGGTGTAATATTTACACCTATTTTTCTTTTTTTATTAGCTTTTCGAAAACGATTTTTTCGAACTTCAAAAAATAACAAAATAACTATTATTTCAGTTGCAAAAAAACGCTTTCTTTGGTATAATAAGATATGATAGATTAGTATGGATTAGTGCGTTCTATACCCAAAGAAAAAAGGCAGGTGAACTCTTTGAAATTAATACCAAAACCTAAAAAAATGACGATTTTAGATGGCTTTTTTGAATGTGTTTTAATTGAACAAGTTAATTTTGTGCCTTTTATTGATGATAGAATTTTTAAAGAACTTAAAAAAATTAATATTTGTATTAAAAGTACAGAGAGTTTAGATGTTCCACTACTATTAGAAAAAGATTTATCACTTAATAAAGAACAATATAAAATCTTAATTAAGAAAAAACAAATCATTCTTAAAGCAAGTACACTTAATGGTGCTTTTTATGCGATAAAAACTTTACAACAAATTTTAAAAGAAGAAGTTGTTCCGTGCTTAGAAATTGATGATGAACCAGATTTAGAAATTCGTGGTGTTATGTTAGATATAAGCCGTAGTAAAGTACCAACTTTAATGACTTTAAAAAAACTAGTCGATCGATTTGCTACATTAAAATTAAATCATTTAGAACTATATGTTGAGGGGTTTAGTTTTGAGTATAATAGCTTTAGAAAAGAAATAGAAATTAATAATAACTATTTACCACTTGAAGACTACTTAGAAATACAAAATTATTGTAAAGAAAATTTCATTGATTTTGTACCTAATCAAAATGGTTTCGGACACATGGCTGATTGGCTTGCGTTAGATGAGTATAAAGATCTTGCGGAATGTCCAGATGGATTCTTTATTTGGGGTGCTCATAGACCTAGTAGTACTCTTGATCCATCAAATCCTAAAAGTTTAGAACTTGTTAAAAAAATGTATGACGATATGTTGCCTTATACGGATTCTAAGTATTTTAATATGGATTTTGATGAACCATTTGAACTTGGCCATGGTAAAAGTAAACAAATTGTTGAAGAATTTGGTGAAGCTAATGTGTTTATTGATTTCTTCAAAAAACTTAGTGATTATGTCAAAGACCATTATCACAAAACACCAATGCTTTGGGGAGATGTTTTAATTAAACATCCCGAAGCAATATCTAAACTTCCAAGTGATGCTGTATTTATAGATTGGGGGTATAATCATAGATATGATTTTGACTCTCATGCTAAGATACTTAGTGAAACTAATATGGATTTCGTATTAGCTCCAGGTACAGTATCATGGGGAAATATATTAGGAAATTATCTTGATATGGAAGGCTCGATTGCACATGCTGCAGCGGCTTGTAAAAAATATAATGCAAAAGGATTAATCGTAACTGATTGGGGTGATATTGGACATCTTCAATACCTTCCTGCTAGTTACCCTGGATTTGCTTATACAGCAATAAAAGCTTGGTCAGATGGTGATGAAAGCGACATTATTGCTGGTGTAAATTTATTCATTGATGATAATGAGTTATCAAATTTAATTGTTAAGTTAACAAAATTTATTCCACTTGAAGGACCGTATAGAGATTATGGATGTAGATTATTTTATACGATTCTTTGGGCTGAACATGCTTCGAGGTACGAAAACCCTCTTGAATTCTTCTTAGATAAAATGAAATATAATTTAATTGAAGAAGAAAATGTATCTAAGTTAAGAGAATTCTTTGATGAAGCATTATTAATTTTAGAGGAAAATGAAAACGTTTTAGAAGTTAACGAACTAAAAAACAGTATTTTCCTATTAAAAACTTTACTTGATATTAACGTAAAACTTACGGTAATATATAATAATCAAAACGAAGATGAAATTGATTTTAAAAATGAAATTTCGTTGTTAGAAATTTATAGTAACATTCACATGAAATTGTGGAGTGCGCGTAATATTCAAGCCGGCTATAAAATGAGTAATCAACGAATTTTATGGCTGATGCAAGTATTAGCTTTAGCGAAAATGGAAAGGAGTTAAAATGAAAAAGACGCGAAAAATTTTAATCTTTTGTATTGCATGTGTTTTTGCAACTGCTATATTCTTTAGTTTTTACAAAAACGATGTAAAAGTGTCTGCTGATAGTGGTTCAGTAAGTACACAAACAGGTTCTTATAATGCTTCTGCATATGAAAAATATATTAGTGAAAAAACTAATCAACATATCGCAAAATATGGGAACTCAACATTAACACCAACATTAACTGAATCTATTAAAATTATGGGTCAAGATTATTCTGAAGTTGGTGGTGAAACTGCAGATGGATTTAGCAATCCAATTCAAGAATTATCAATTGCTGATTATGCTGCTTATGCAAACTCTGAAACTGCTAAATTAGGTGGTTCTAAAGTAGTTGCTCATTTAGGTGGCTATGTATCTTATGAAGTAGAAATTCCTGAAGCAGGTTTCTATACATTATACTTAAACTATTATACTTACAGTGGCTTTAGTTCAGCTACTGAAAGAAGTTTAAAAATTAATGGTGTATTACCATTTGAAGACTGTAGTGCTTTCGCATTCTCTCGTGTATGGCAAGATAAAGCTGACACAAGAGTAAAAGATGGTGTTGAAACAGTTTATAATGTTTTAAATTCAAAAACTGATGATAATGGTAATATTACTCTTTATAAATTATGGCGTAAAGATAACAATGGTAATGAATTAAAACCTCAACAAATCGAAGTAAATAGTGCTAAAACTGGTGCTGCATTTACTGATTCAATGGGTTATGTAACTGAACCATTTGAATTCTATTTCGAAAAAGGAACTCAAACAATCCGTTTAGACTTCATTAAAGATTATTTTGTAATCGATACATTAGAAGTACGTCAAGTTGAAAAAGCTCAATCTTATGCTGAATATTATGATGCATTAGTTGCTAAACATGGTAGTCCTGAAAATTCTGCTAAAAATGTTTATACAAGAATTGAAGCAGAAGCATCTGCAACTAAGTCATCTCCAACATTATATCCTGTAACTGACCGTTCTGATTCAGCTACTTATCCATTTAGTATTACTAAATCTTATTTAAACACAATCGGTGGTACTAACTGGAAAGTATTAGGTGACTGGATTGCATGGGAATTTAGTGTTCCTGAAAGTGGATATTATGAAGTATCAATGCGTGCAAAACAAAATACTGTTCGTGGTATGTTCTCTACAAGAACAGTTTCAGTTGCTGAAAAACAAGCTGATGGTTCATTAAGTGAATATGATGTATTATTTGATGAACTAAATACATTTACAGTTACTTATAATAACAAATGGAAAAACGTTACTTTAGGTGACAATTCATTAGATAAAGACCAAGAATGCGAAACTCCATATTTATTCTATTTTGAAGCTGGTAAAACTTATTCATTAAAAATGGAAGTTACTCTTGGTGATTATTCTTCATTAATTGCAAGACTTCAAGCAGCAATTGATGAATTATCAGCAATTTATCGTATGATTATTGCTTATACAACTACTTCTCCGGATGCAAACCGTGACTATGAATTAACTAAAAAGTTCCCTGAATTATTCTATGGTATTGACCCTGAAACTGGTGATTTTGAAACAGTTCAAGGTGGTGGTCAATTCTATACAGTTCTTCAAGAATTAACTGATATTTCTACTTCAATTAAAAAGATTTCTGCAGGGTATGCACCTGATGCTGATGTACCTGAAAAAGTGTATAAACTAGGTGCTTCTGATAAAACTGGGGTTATCGATAGTGTAGTAGTTATTCTACAAAAAATGGTTGATAAACCTCGTGAAATCACAAAACGTTTAAATTCTTATTCAACAAATATTTCATCACTTGGTTCATTATTAACAGAATTAAGAGAAGCTCCACTTACAATTGACTACATTGAAATTCATACTCCAGATGTAAAATTACCTAAAGCAAATGCTGGTTTCTTTAGAGGTTTATGGGATGGTATTGCAAGTTTCTTCGCTTCATTCTTTATTGACTATACATCAATCAGTGATACAGGTGATGCTACTAACTCTAATATTACAATTGAAGTTTGGATGACTCTTGGTCGTGACCAAGCTAACGTTGTTCGTAACTTAATCGATACAAGCTTTACTGGTGACTCTGGCTACGCAGTTGAACATTTTGGTCAAAATATTAATGTAGACTTAAAACTTACTGGTGGTGACGTATTACTTAAAGCAACTCTTGCTGGTATTGGTCCAGACGTTGCATTAAACGTAGATTCAAGCTTACCTGTTAACTGGGCGTTAAGAAATGCTGTATTTGATTTAACTGAATTTGATGATTTCTGGGAAGTTGTTTACTCAATTCCTGATGGATCAACTGGTTCTGATGTACCTTCACAATACGAAAATGTTTATATGGCATCTTCATTAAGACAATTCCAATTTAGTGCTTTAGATGCTGCTGATTATTTATTTGATAGTAAAAAATATAATGCTAAAGAATTAAGTGATAATATTTCTGGTGTTTATGCATTACCTGAAAAACAAATTTTCTTAATGATGTTCGTTCGTGATGACGTAATGGAAGAATTAAAATTAACTGATATGTTCCCTGGTGGATGGGATAACATGACTTGGGATGATATGCTTCGCTTAACTGCTGAACTTCAAGCTCAACAATTACAATTCTATCTTCCAGTTAATGACTTAGGTGCTAATGCTTTAAACCCTATCTTTATTTCATTACTTTACCAATATGGTGGTGAATTATATTCATCAAATAATATGGAATCAGGATTAAAATCTGAAGAAGCAATGAACGCATTTGAATTCTGGACAGAATTATATACTAACTATTCATTCCCTACTTCTGCAAGTTTCGTTAACCGTTTCAGATCAGGTGAAATGCCAATTGGTATTTCTTATTATGAAATGTATAATACATTAAGTGTATTTGCTCCGGAATTAAAAGGTAAATGGAGTTTCCACTTAATCCCTGGTACATATGTTACTGATGAAAATGGTAACCCTGTTTATGATGAATTTGGTAACCAATTAATTAATCATACAGCTACTGCTTCTGGTACAGGTGCTGTACTTATGAAACAAGAAGTTTCTGATACAATTAATGGTGAAATCGTTATTAATGAACAAGGTAATGCAGCATGGACATTCTTAAAATGGTGGACAAATGCTGAAACTCAAAGACAATTTGGTGTTGAAATGGAAGGTATCTTAGGTTCTGCTGCAAGACATGCTACTGCAAATGTTAAAGCATTACAACAACTTGCATGGCCTCAAGAAGATTTAGACATGCTATTAACTCAATGGTCAACTGTACATGAAATGCCTCAAATTGCTGGTTCATATATTGCTGGTCGTGAAATCGAAAATGCATTCCGTGAAGTTATTAACAATTTATATAATGCAAGAGAAACTTTATATGAATACTCATTATTAATCGATGCTGAAATTAATCGTAAACGTTCAGAATTTGATTTACCATTATTAAAAGATCAAAAAGAAGAAGAATAGAAAGGAGATAGATTTCAATGTTTACATTTAAAAATGTTTTAATTATTTTATTAGTTATCACTATCGTTTGGATTATCTATCTTTTTGCTAAAACTCTTAAAACTTCTGCTACAACTGGAAGTTTCCAAAAGAAACTTGCTGAACGTAAGAAAAGATTAGAAAATCAAAAAACTCGTGAACAAAAAGCACAAGAAAAAGCTGAATTAAAACAAGCAATTGCTGAAAAACGTGCTGAATGGAAAGCACAAGATGAAGAAAAAGAAGCTATTGTTAAAGCTGAACTTGAAGAATTACTTGTTCAAAAAGCTGAACTTGAACCTGAATGGAAACGCGTTTGTGCTGAATACAAAGCAAATCCTAATAATGAAGAAATTGCTTCGCAATATCAAGATATTAATAAACGTTATGACCGTGTTAAACAAAAAATTAGAATTGCTAAAGACCGTTTAAGTTTTGGTCGTAAAGTTGAAAACTGGAGTAAACGTGGTGGTAAACTTCGTCGTCAAATATTTATTAATCGTCAATACTATTACCTAATTGCTCCTTATACATTCTTATTTATTATCTTTACTGTAGTTCCTGTATTAATGAGTTTATACTTAAGTTTTACTTACTTTAACTTACTAGAAACTCCATCATTTATTGGTTGGACTAACTACATGAACTTATTTGTAAACGATGACGTTTGGATGGTTGCTATTAAAAATACTGCTATTTTAGCTGTTATTACTGGTCCACTTAGTTATATTATGGCGTTCGTATTCGCTTGGTTAATTAATGAATTAAGACCTCTACTTAGAAGTTTCATGACTCTAGTATTCTATGCTCCATCTATTTCAGGTAACGTTTACCTAGTATGGAAATTAATCTTTAGTAGTGATATGTATGGTTATGCAAATGCCATTTTAATTCAAACAAACCTTATCAAAGAACCAATTACTTGGTTACAAGATGCTGATTACATTATTTGGATCTTAATTATTGTTCAATTATGGATGTCTCTTGGGGTTTCATTCTTATCATTTATCGCTGGTCTTCAAAGTGTTAATAAAGAACTTTACGAAGCTGGTGCTATCGATGGTATCAAGAACCGTTGGCAAGAATTATGGCATATTACATTACCACAAATGAAATCACAATTATTATTCGGTGCTGTAATGCAAATTACTTCTGCATTATCAATCGCTGAAGTTTCAACAAATCTGGCGGGATTCCCATCAGTTGAGTATGCTGGGCATACAATTATCACACACTTAATGGACTATAGCTCAATCAGAATGGAAATGGGTTACGCAAGTGCAATTGCGACAATCTTATTCTTAATCATGATTTTAGCTAACATTGGTGTACGTAAAATCTTAAGAAGGGTAGGTGCTTAATATGGCAGTTGATCGTATCGGTGTAGATGAACAAGAAGTCAAAGGCGTAGAAATGTCTAAAGCTGAAAAAGCTCGTATTAAACGCCAACAAAGAAAACTTAAGAAATTCGGTTTAAAAGATGAATCTTCAATGGGCAAGGTAGAATTATTCTTCTACCAAATGGCAAAAAGAAGAAGAATTAAGAAAAAGAAAAGAGTAAGTAGAAGTCTTGCTGGGGACATCGCATTATTTGTTCTATTAGCTGGATTTGGTTGCTTCTCTGCTTATCCTCTAGTTTATTCTATCTGTGCTGCATTTAAACCTTTAAGTGAATTATTTATTTTCCCTCCAAAGTTATTCTTTGAACATCCAACATTAGATAACTTTAGAGACCTATCAACTTTACTAGAAAGTTCTTGGGTTCCATTCTCACGTTATTTCTTTAATACAATTTGGATTACTCTTGCAGGTACAATTGGGCATGTTGTTTTCGCGTCAATGGCTGCTTATCCACTTGCAAAATACAAATTCCCAGGTTCTAAAATCGTATTTAGTTTAGTTGTTTATTCATTAATGTTTGCTGGTCAAGTTACTGCTACTCCAAGATATATTATCTTTAGTGGATTAGGTTTAGTTGATACACAACTTGCTATTATTGTTCCAGCATTCGCTTATTCATTAGGTCTATACTTAATGAAACAATTTATGTCAGATATTCCAATGGAATTAATTGAATCTGCTAAAATCGATGGTGCTAGTGAATTCCAAATCTACTGGAATATCGTAATGCCAATGGTTAAACCAGCATGGCTTACATTAATTATTCTATTATTCCAACAATTATGGAACAACGATGGTGGTACTTATATCTATACAGAAAGTTTAAAACCATTATCATATTCGTTACATCAAATCGTTGCTGGTGGGGTTGCTCGTCAAGGTACTTCTGCTGCTGTTATGTTAATTATGATGATCGTTCCAATCACAGTATTTATTCTTTCACAAAGCCAAATCATCGAAACAATGGCTCACTCAGGTATGAAATAGGAGGTAGTTAAAGTATGAAAAAATTGTTTAACAAAAATACTAATTACAAAGTACTAACTACCCTATTAGTACTTGGAATTATGGTTGCATGTTTCACTGTTAAGTCAAACGTAAAAGCAACTTCATATGTTTATGACTATTGGAAAAACATTATCCCTTCTTCTGAAGGTATTACATATAAAGAAACTTATTATAATGCAGACATTGTTGCTGCTGATGGTTCTAATTCTTCATTACCAACTTTCAATAACTTAACTGATATGGAAGTTTATGAAGATACAATTTATGTATTAGATTATACAACTGCTAGTTTTACACTTCCTACTGGTAATGTTGATAAATTCTCATTAGGTAGCGTTTACGTTATTAATCAAGATTTTAAATATACTGCTATCATAAATGAATTTGTTATTAGTGATGCTGTAAAAGCAAAATTTGATGATTTCTATAATTTCTCAACTCCACTTGAAGAAATTACTGTAGCTCAAGCTACTTCTTCAGAATTTGTAAATATTTATGATGCTGCATCTGAAACTGTAAATGTTTCAGGAAGTATTGCTGATTATACTTCATTTGTTTATAGTGAATCTGGAGACTTAGCTCTTTATGATTTAGCTGATCAATCTAATCCGGTTTTAATTAATAAAGATGCATATACTGTTGAAGTTGTTAATTTAAACGATGAAAAACGTACAAGAGTTACTTTTACTGATGGAAAATCAAGAACTACTGTTAAAGCTGTTTATACATGGCTTGATACTCCAGGACGTGCTCCTTATCTTCCATATTCACAAGATTCGAGCAAAGCTGCTGTAAGACTTGATTCTCCTCAAGGTATTACAGTTACTGATAAATATATCTTAATTGCTGATACTGAAAATTTAAGAATTTTAAAAATTGATAAATTTACTTTAGAAGTTGTTGATGTATATTTAACTCCAGATGATTCATCATTCTATCAATTATATGGTTCTCAATATGAAACAGAATACGGTTCTGCTTATGAAACAATTAAAGTTGTTACTGATTATTATAATGTAATCAATAGTAGTAAAATTTTCAAACCTACTAAAGTTGCATTAAATAACTCTGGTGTTTGTTACTGTATTGCTCAAAATGCTTATGAAGGTTTAATCGAATTTGGTGATAATACTGAATTTAACCGTTATGTTGGTAAAAACGTTGTTGCTACTGATGCATTAAAACAATTATGGTCAAATATTTGGTCTGAAGAACAATATGCTTCTCAAGCTCTTGACTTACCTTCAATGTTTAATAATATTACAGTTTCTCCTGATGGATTCTTATATGCTACATCTAACCCAGATGCTGATGCTGCTAAAGCAACTAACTTAGTTAAAGTTATTAATACTAAAGGTAATGACATTATGAAACGTAATGGTTATATTACTCCAGATGGTGATGCCGTTTATATTGCTTCAACAAAAGAAGATGGTGTTATTTTAGGTTCTTCAGTTTTAACTGCTGTATGTGTTTCTAAAACTGGTAACTTTACTGTAACTGATGAAAAACGTGGACGTTTATTCACATATGATTCAGAAGGTAACTTATTATATATTACTGGTAACCAACCTGGTGGTACACAACAAACAGGTAGTGGTGGTTTATCAAATAGTATTATTTCTCCAATCGCTGTTGATTATTTATATCGTACAACAGTTGATAATGTTGAAGAAGAAACTGTAATCGTATTAGATAAATCTTCAAAGAGTATTTTATTATTCGAAACAACTGAATTTGGTAAAGCTGTTAATACTGCAACTTATTTATATCAAACTGGTCAAATCGAAGACCAAATCGTTAAAGATGAAAAAGGTAACGAAACTTTAGTTAAAGGTGCTGAATCTTATTGGCGTGAAGTAATTAGAATGAATACTAACTACGAACTTGCTTATTTAGGTATTGGTAAAGCTCTTAACCGTCGTGGTGAATATAAAGAAGCTATGAAGTATTTCGAACTTGCTCATAATGCGATTTACTATTCAAAAGCATTTAATAGTTATCGTGATGCTGTATTAAATGAAAACTTTAACTTACTAATGGCTGTTGCAATGCTTGCTGTTGCAGGTTATGCAATTTTAAAAGTTACAACATATATTAACAAGAAAAACAAAGAACAAGCTGCAAAAGAGAAAGGAGGAAGTAACTAATGAAAAGAAAAAATCAAATTCCACTAAAAGAATTAAATAAAATTAGAACAGAACTTGGTTTAGAAGCTTATGAAGCTACTACAGATGAAGTTACTTCTACACCTTCAAGCTTTAAAGAAAAAGCTGTTAATATTTTAACTAAAATTAAAAAAGGTATTAAGAAGTTCTATGATGAAGTATTCCGTTTCCCTGGTTATATCTTAAGTCACCCTGTTCAAGGTTGGCAAGATTTTAAACAAGAAAAACGTGGTAAAATGAGTGTTGCTATTACAATTATTCTATTATATGTTGTAATGAGAATGGTTGAATATAAATACACTGGACCAGTTTTAAATACAAACAACCCATATAAATTTAATAGTATTACAATTTTAGTCTATGGTATCATGCCTCCTATCCTACTTGCTGTTGCAAACTGGAGTGTTACAACTCTAATGGATGGTAAAGGAAAGATGAAAGAAATCTTTATGATGATGTGTTATTCATTCTTCCCTGTTATGGTTATTGGTTTCTTAAACATTTTAATTAGTAATTATGTTACTGAAGATGAATCTCAATTTATTCTAATTCTAAACATTGTTGCTTGGGCTGGAACTGTTTATATGGCATTAACTGGTTTAATCGGTATTCATGAATATGGTTTAGGTAAAATGTTATGGTCAGTAGTTACTACTATTATTGCAACTGCAATTATTGCATTTATTGCATTACTATTATTTAACTTAGCTGAACAAATTTACGCATTCTTCTATTCGTTATATGACGAATTAGCAACGAGATATATGTAGGAGGTACAAAACATGAAAAGAAGAATTAAACTTTCTACATTATTAAAAAGAACTATTTTAGTAGTTCTTGGTGTTGTTGTTATTTGTTTTGTACTTGTTTATTTTGTGGACAAATATAATCCAACAAAAAATAGTTATAATAATAAGTATGATGATGCTTATTGGAATCAAGAAGTTTTAGCTGATTTTGAATATTCTGATAAAATTTATCAAAGAATTGAAAAATATAATATGAATAATAAAACTGATTATGTAGCTCCATGGACTCTTGATGGAATTACTGAAGCTTTAGTTACTTTAGAACAACGTGTTGAATATGGCCGTTATAGCGAAGAACATTATTCTATTTGTAAAATTATTACTGAAACATTTGCTGATTATAAAACATTAAAGAATAAACAAGAAGTTGCTAAATCATGGGCTGAAAAAACTACTGAAAATTCAGTGTTTGATTGGATCTCTGTTAGATTTGAATACAGTGAAGAAGAAGTATTAGAAATCGAAACTGAAAAGGATTATGCTGAAGATTTACAATTAGCTTTAGAATATGCTTCATTATTTGAATATATTGAAGATTGTGGTTACTATGGAACTTATGAGGAATTCATTGAAATCTTAAAGATTAATGAAAAAGGATCTACTGCTGTTAACGAAATTAAGAAAAACGCAGACAAATCTTCAATGAACTCATTATATTCAGAAATCGTATTATTATACTTATTAAGTAAAGATGCACAAGCATATGCTGATATTTGCACTTTTGATTATGATGCTTATAAAACATTATCTGAAGAATTTAATTATTATAATGAATTAAATACTGCTGTTGAAGCACGTGCTAAAAACTTAAAGTTATGGAAAGATTATTATCCAACTGAATTATTAGGTTATGGTGGTTTAGCTACTGATTATCCTAATAAACCAGTATTATCAATGGATACTGAAGATGGTAATGTATTAGAATTCTGGTTCGATATGTATACTACTTCATTTAAATTAGTTAAAGTTGATAAAGATGGTAATGTACTTCAAACTTGGTTATCAAACCCTGAAAGTGATCCAACTGCTAACTATCAAATTCAACAAAATCAAAAAGCTATTTTAAATGTTTCTTATTCAATTTTAAAAGGTCAAACTGATGTTTACTCTACTTATGAATATTCTGTAAGTAATACAAATATTTATAATGACCAACTTACTCCTTCATACGCTGTAAGTATTGATCCAGAAACAAATAAAGTTACTGTATACTATCACTTAGAAAAACGTGGTATTAACTATACTTATTTCCCTAAATATATTTCTGCTACAAAAATGGAAGAATATTTAGCAAGAAATAAAGAATTAGTAGCACAAGGTGCTTTAACATCAACTGGTCAACCTGTTGTTGATATCGAAGATGATGCTAAATTACTTAAATCATTTGTTGGTGATAACGGATGTTATGCTAAAGTCCCTCAATATAATAATTTAGGTGGTGTTCAAATAGATAACCCTAATAATGAATTTGGTTATGATTATTATGAATTAACATTCAAACCTACAAGTTTATCTGGTATCAACCGTAACATTATGTATCAATGTTTATATGAATATTGTGGATATACTGAACAAGATTTATTATCTGATAACTCAGAATTTGGTTATGAAGTAAATACTTCAGACCCAGCTTATGATATTGCAATCGAATATGTATTAACTGAAAATGGTTTAGATGTTTGTGTTCCTGGTAATTCAATTAAAGAAGACCCAACTTATCCACTTACATATATTGATATTCTTCCATACTTTACTGCTACTGGTAATGAAGTTGAAGGTTATACTGTTATTCCTGATGGTTCTGGTGCTATTTTAAATCACTCAAATGGTAAGAATTATCCTAAATATCAAAAACGTGTTTATACAACTGACTTAACAAATACAAGCTATGTTAATAAAGGTTCTAATGATGATTTGATGTTCCCAATGTATAGTGTTATTAATACTGCTGAAAAATCAGGTATGTTAGTTTACGCTACAAGTAGTGCAGCACAACTTCAATTAACTGCTGATATTGCTGGTCGTGGAACAAGTGAATTCGGTAACTTTAATGTTAACTATTTCTCAGCATTCTTAAGAGAATCTAAAGTTATTACTGTTGGTACTCACTCATATGAAAAAACTCAATTAACAAAATGGACTGAAGTTCGAGTTAAAGATGATATCTCATTAACTTATCATATATTAGATGAAGATCAAATGAGTTATTCTGCAGCTGCTAAACAATATCGTGAAATTTTAATGGAATTATATGGTCTAGAAGCTAATGATGATACATTAACTCCTGTACTTGATATGGAAGTTGTTGGCTCATATTCTTATACAGAAAATATCGTAGGTATTCCTTATACTGCAAAAGGTACTTTAACAACTGTTGATCAATTAAATATCATTATTGATGAATTCCAAAAATTAGGTATTAAAAACATTAATGCTTACTATTTAGGTTGGAGAAATGATGGATTAAAGAATAC
>JAZOLP010000181.1:0-4099 GCA_045653225.1 Bacilli bacterium | reverse complement strand
AACTTTTCCTGCTTTAATGTATATAGCATCACCAGTGTATTTATTGCCAGTTTCTAAAAACGCAACTGTAAGTTCGCCAGTCACATCTTTACCAGAATTTTTATGTTCAGCGTCTATAAAGCCAAAATCATAAATATTATAGTAATCAACTATTAATAATCCACCGGCTATTAATAATAATAAAATAAAAATTACTAGAAAAGTTGCGGGATTTTTTTTCGCTATTTTTATAATCTCTTTTTGTGCTTTTTTCGATGCCATAATAATTCTCCTTACATATTTTATAATAATATTATATCAAAAAATAATACTTTTTAAAAGAAAATAGTTCCTAAATTAATAGGAACTATTTAGATTATTTAATTATTTTCTAGGGAATTTGATGTTAGCATGTGCAGCTGCTAAACGTGCAATTGGAACACGGAATGGAGAGCATGACACATAGTCTAAACCAGCACGGTGACAGAATTCGATTGATTCTGGGTCACCACCATGTTCACCACAAATACCACAGTGGATGTCTGAACGAGTTTCATGACCAGCTTTAACTGCCATTTCAACAAGTTTACCAACACCATTTTGGTCTAAGTGAGCAAATGGATCGCTTTCAAATACTTTTCTAGCGTAATATTCTTCTAAGAACTTAGCAGCATCATCACGGCTGAAACCGTAAGTCATTTGAGTTAAGTCATTAGTACCAAAACTGAAGAATTCAGCAACTTCAGCAATTTCACCAGCTGTTAAAGCACCACGTGGAACTTCGATCATTGTACCGAATTTGTATTCTAGGTTTACACCAGCTTCAGCGATAACTTGATCAGCAGTAGCTTTAACTACTTCATGAACATACTTAAGTTCTTTAATATCACCAACAAGTGGGATCATGATTTCAGGAGTTACATTATAACCTTCTTTGTTAACAGCAATTGCAGCTTCAATTACAGCTCTTGTTTGCATTTCAGCAATTTCAGGGTAAGTAATTGAAAGACGGCATCCACGGTGACCTAACATTGGGTTAAATTCATGTAAGCCTTCAACTGTAGACTTGATTTTTTCAAATGGTAAGCCCATTTCTTTAGCAAGTTCAGCCATTTCTTCATCTGTATGAGGAACGAATTCATGTAGAGGTGGATCTAGGTAACGAACTGTAACACTCTTACCTTCCATAGCTTTATAAATTCCGATGAAGTCTTGACGTTGCATTGGAAGTAATTTAGCTAATGCTTTTTTACGATCTTCAACATTGTCAGCAACGATCATTTCACGGATAGCCATGATACGATCACCTTCAAAGAACATATGTTCAGTACGGCATAGACCAACACCTTCTGCACCAAAGTCATTAGCAACTTTAGCATCACGAGGATTGTCAGCATTTGTTCTAACTTTTAATGCACGATATTTATCAGCCCAACCCATTAATACTGCGAAATCACCAGAAATTTCAGCATCAACAGTAGCAACTGCTTCACCGTAAACATAACCTGTAGAACCATCACATGAAATCCATGCACCTTCTTCATAACGTACACCGTTAACTTCAAAGTATCTTTCTTCTTCGTTAACTCTGATTTCACCAGCACCAGCAACACATGGAGTACCCATACCACGAGCAACTACAGCAGCATGGCTTGTCATACCACCACGACCAGTTAAGATACCTTGAGAAGCAATCATACCTTCGATATCTTCTGGAGAAGTTTCCATACGTACTAATACTACTTTCTTACCAGCAGCATTCCATTCTTTAGCAACTTCAGCACTAAATACAGCTTGTCCACAAGCAGCACCTGGAGAAGCAGCTAAACCTTTAGTAATAGGTTTTGCAGCTTTTAATGCTTTTTGATCAAATCCTTTGTGTAGTAATGCATCAAGTGATTTAGGTTCAACCATAAGTACTGCTTCTTGTTCAGTAATTAAACCTTCTTTAACTAAATCGATAGCGATTTTTAAAGCAGCTTGAGCAGTTCTTTTACCATTACGAGTTTGTAACATGTATAATTTACCATTTTCAATAGTAAATTCCATATCTTGCATATCACGGTAATGTTTTTCAAGTTTTAATGCTAATTCTTCGAATTGAGCATAAACTGCAGGATTGTCTTGTTCTAAGTGAGCGATAGGTTGAGGAGTTCTGATACCAGCAACTACGTCTTCACCTTGAGCGTTGAATAAATATTCACCATAAAGTACATTTTCACCAGTAGATGGATTTCTTGAGAATGCAACACCTGTACCAGATGTAGGTCCCATGTTACCAAATACCATTGATTGTACGTTTACAGCAGTACCCCATGAATAAGGAATACCATTTAAACGACGATATACGTTTGCACGAGGGTTATCCCATGATCTAAATACAGCTTTAACAGCTTCGATTAATTGTTGGTTAGGATCTTGAGGGAATGGTTCACCTTTTAATTCTGCATAACGAACTAAGAATTTTTCAACGATGCCTTTTAAGTCATCAGCGTCTAATTCAGTATCTAATTTTACACCTTTTTCTTCTTTTCTAGCATCCATAATTGCTTCAAAGTTAGCTTTGTCGATTTCCATAACAACATCAGCAAACATTTGAATGAAACGACGATATGAGTCATAAGCAAAACGAGGATTGTTAGTAAGTGTAGCTAAACCTTCAACAGAAACATTATTTAAACCTAAGTTTAAGATTGTATCCATCATACCAGGCATTGATGCTCTTGCACCACTTCTTACAGAAACTAGTAATGGGTTAGCGTTGTCACCAAATTTTTTACCTTGTTGTCCTTCAACAACTTTTAATGCAGCAAAAATTTGATCAACTACTTCTTGTGCTAAAACTTTACCATCATCATAGTATTTAGTACAAGCTTCAGTTGTAACTGTAAAACCTTGAGGAACTGGTAAACCTAAACTTGTCATTTCAGCAAGGTTAGCACCTTTACCACCAAGAAGATTACGCATTGTAGCATTACCTTCTGCGAATAAATAAACAAATTTACTCATATTTTTCTCCTTTATATAATATTGTGTATTTTCACGATATCTATTATATCATATTTTAAGTTTGAATTTAACGAAATTGCTTTATTGAATAGAAAAAAACTAACTTAATTACTTAAGTTAGTTTATAGAATCTGATTTTTTATTGTATTCTTTTAAATTTTGAATTTCTTCTAATACAGTTAAATTATCAATTGGAGTTTCAATTACAAAAGATTTAGCTGTTTCTAAGAAAATATTTCTTCCAAATGAAACACAATTTACATCAATAAAACAATAGTCTAAATTTTTGTTATAGGCAAAACATAAGTCACCTAAAGATACTACTGAACTAGGTAATTTTACGTTGGATAAATCACAATCTCTAAAAGCAGCTTGACCTATTGTTTCAAGTTTATTGTTGAATGTAATTGTTGTTAAATTTTCGCATCCAGCAAAAGCAAGATTTCCAATGTTAACAACGTTTTGTCCTAATACTACTTTAGTAATTTTTGTATTATAATAAAATGCTTTATTATAAATCATAGTTACTGTATCAGGAATAATAACATTAAAACTTTCTAATGAATCAATTTTGTTATTTGGATATCTAATTAAAGTAGTAAAGTTTTTATCATATAATATACCATCTTTTGATGCGTAAACTTTATTATTTTCATCAACTATAATAGCACTAACTTTACTAATAGTACTTAAGAAGCTATCTCCTAATGTTCCGCCATTAAGAGGACCTTCATCATTTGTTTCAGTGCCGATATATTCAATATTTTTACCTATTCTAATAGTAATACATTCATTCCAAGATGAGAAATTATTAGAATCTTTATTGCCTAATAATTTTTTAACAGGAATATTATCGATAGTATCAGGAATTTCTACATTCATAAGCGATGTATCACGAAGTCTTGTGATAGAATAATATGATTTATCATCAGATAATTGTAGATTAAACATTTCACTATAGTAAATATATTCATCACTTTTTTTATCGACTTGTTCTGTTTCACCATTTATAAGTTTTATCCCTAATAAAACACCTAAAACAATGATTAACATTCCAAATACTATTACAGTAATTTTAAATCCATTATTTTTCATATTTTTGCTCTTCTTT
>JAZOLP010000180.1:0-16822 GCA_045653225.1 Bacilli bacterium | reverse complement strand
ACTTGACATTCCCCTAACAATATTTAACATTAACTTTACATTAAACCAAATGTATATAATTGTCAAGCACTTTAATACAACTTTACATAAACTAAACATTTACAAATTAATTGAAGAAAATACATAAAATCTATTGACTTTTATACAGTTATATGAAATAATAAAGATGTCAATGATATAAGTGTCGTTGATAGATCATACAAGAAAGGAAGGATATTATGAAAAAGAGTATGACAAAAGAAACAGAAACTAATAGAAAGGAGTTAACAGATGCTTTGGTTTTATGGGTGCATGAATCAAAAGCTGGTAAAGAATATTTATCTGGATTTACAGGTGAATCAATAGGTAAGAATAAGATCGTTGGATATTTTAATACAATGAAGAAAAATCCAAAAGAACCAGATATTAGAATATTTACATTAGATGGTGAAGGTAATCAAGATAAAGAAATTGCTGATTTATGGGAAAATGAAAGTAAATCAAATACAAGATATTTATCTGGATCATCAGATGAAAAAGAAAAATTAGTTGGATTTTATGGTGATAAGAAAGATACAAAGAAACCATACATCAGAGTTTATTTCAATTAATAGTTAAATGGGGTGCTATAAATGTTAACAAGAAATGGGATTGCATATAATTTAAGTTTATCACCATATAAAACAACAGTTAAATATGGTGAGGATGATTATATAATATTTATGTTTTCATCTAAAATGTATAAAGAAAATTTTAAAAATAAATTAAAAATTAATCGTGAAAATATCAGTAATTCATTATCTAAAAGATTTGGTTTTACAATTAAATTAGAAAAACTATGTGATTTAAAATTATATTCTAGTATTGAAAAAAGAGGTTTTTTAATTGAAACTAGAGAAGGAAAATATGAATGTCTAAATACCATAAAATTAGATGGACAAAACAAGATTCAGATGAAATAAGTAGAGTTGTAAAGAATTTCAACTCTAAAATAACTAGATTAGCAAAACAAAATCCTAGTATTGCTAACATATTACCAGAAAAAGTATCTAGTAAACAATTAAAGGAATTAATAAATACTAGACAAGATTTAAAAAGAGAATTAAATGCTTTAAAAAGATTTTCTAAAAGAGGATCAGAAGAAATTGTAATTGTACCTAATTCAGATTATGATCTTAAAATAACACATTGGCAAAGGACAGAAATGAATAGAAGAATTGGTGTTATTAATAGAAGAAGAAAAGCTAGATTAGAACAGTTACAAGATGTTGAGATGAAATCAAGAGGTGAATCTTTAGGATATACCAGAGGTCAATTAGGTATGGGGAAGGCTGAACAAGTTGCATTACAACCAATGACAGCCTTTTTCAGAACTATGAATAATACTGATCTAAAGAAAAGATGGCAAAGTATTTTAACACAATCACAAAGTGATTATTTTACTAAAAGAGATTTTCAAGTAAGAGAAAATTATCTTGCTGGATTAAGACAAAATTATAATGAAGAAGATATTAAAGATATAATTGATAAAATTGAAAATATGGATATAAAAGATTTTTTAAATGTATTCAATGAAGAAGGTGGAACATTTGAGTTTTTATATCCTAATAGTGAATTAGAAAGTGAGTATATTAATTCATTAAGAACAACATGGAATGTTGAAAATAATGATTTTAATAGTAAACAAATAATAGCAAATAAGGTTTATAAATAGGTGATTGATATGGGTAGTTTTGTAGCTGATTTTGAAACAACGACTAGAATTGATGATTGTAGGGTGTGGGCTTTTGCAATATGTGAAGTTGGTAATAAAGATGATGTAATAATTGGTACTACCATAGATGAATTTATGAAATGGAATATGGAAAGAGAAGAAAATGATACTGTATTTTTTCATAATTTAAAATTTGATTCACAGTTTATTATGAATTGGCTATTTAAAAATGGGTTTAAGCATACAACAAAACCAGAAGAAAAAACATCAAATACTTTTAATACTTTAATTAGTGATAAAGGATTATTTTATCAAGTTGAGGTAATTTTTAAGAAAAAAGGTAAAAGAGTAAATAAGGTTGTTTTTCAAGATTCATTAAAATTAATACCTTTATCTGTTGATGCAATAGCTAAATCTTTTAAACTACCAATATCAAAATTAAAAATAGATTATGATGCTCATAATGATTTACCAATTGGATCACCTTTAACTAAAGATGAAGAAGAATACATTAAACATGATGTACAGATTGTTGCACATGCTATTGAGTATTTTTATTCACAGGGATTAACTAAAATGACAATTGGATCATGTGCTTTATCTGAATATAAGAAATTAATACATAAAAGAAATTTTGACAGGTATTTTCCTGTACCTAAATATCATGATGATGTTAAACAATCTTATAGAGGTGGTTTTACATATTTGAATCCTAAATATGCTGAAAAAACAGTTGGTAAAGGTATTGTATTAGATGTAAACAGCCTTTATCCATCAGTTATGTATGAAAATTATTTACCTTTTGGAACACCAATATTTTTTAATGGTAAATATAAGCATGATCCAATTTATCCTATTTATACTCAGATGATAAGATGTCAATTTGAGTTAAAAAAGGATAAAATACCAACTATTCAAATAAAATATGGTTATAGTTTTAGAGCAAATGAATATTTAACAACATCTGGTGATACAGAAGTTGTATTATGTTTAAATAGTGTTGATTTGGAAATATTTTTAGATCATTATGATGTATATAATTTAGAATATATATCTGGATGGAAATTTAAAGCCACAAAGGGTTTATTTACTGAATATATAGATAAATGGTCTAATAATAAGATACAAGCCAAGAAGGATGGAAATCATGGCTTGTACTTAATATCAAAGTTATTTTTAAATTCATTATACGGTAAATTTGGTACAGATACAAGAGTAAGATCTAAAATACCATATTTAGCTGATGATAATGAAATACATTATAAAGATGGTGAAACAGAATATAAAGATGGAATTTATATTGCAATGGCTAGTTTTATAACGAGTTATGCAAGAAGGAAAACTATAACATCAGCACAGAAAATTATGGATAATCATAAAAATGGGTTATCAAAAGCACAGTTTGTTTATGCTGATACAGATAGTTTACATATTATATTAAATGGTGAGGATGAAAATAAATTTTTAAATGAAAGTAATTTGGATATATCACCAACAAAATTAGGTGCATGGAAATTTGAATCAAAGTTTAATAAAGCTAAATTTTTAAGGCAAAAGTGTTATATTGAAAATTCAACAGAGGATATTGATAATCCTAATCCAGATTATGCATTAAAAATTACTGTTGCTGGTATGCCTTCAACATGTCATCCTTATGTTAATTTTAAAAATTTTCGTATTGGTGCATCATATAAAGGTAAGAAACAACCTAAAAATGTACCTGGTGGTGTAGTATTAAGTGAGATTGACTTTACTATTAAAAAGGTGTAAAATAATGATATAAGAGATACTATCAGTTTTCATATTTAGGAATGTATTATGACCAATGGTGAAGAGCCACATATTACATATTGGGTTGGTAACCTACTAAATAAATTGATATTATCTCTTTTTAATTTGGAGATGATAAAATGAAAAAAGAAATAGACATATCAATGTTTTGGGATGCTAAAAGAACATTAACACATAATACACTTATAAATATTATTGTTGGTAATCGTGGTGGTGGTAAATCTTTTGGTGCTAAAGAAATTGGTATTGATAATTTTATAAAGAAAAAAGAACAATTTGGATATATTAGAAGATACAAGGATGATCTGAAAGAGCCAATGATTCAATTCTTTAAGGATATTGAGTATAAATATCCAGATTATGAATTTAAAACTGATTCAAAATATTTTTATTGTAGATTAAAACCAGCTGATGAGAATGAGAAATGGACAGAAAATGATATTTGTGGTTATGGATTTACATTATCAACAGCAAATAATAAAAAATCAATTTCATATCCAAATGTAACAACATTAATATTTGATGAGTTTTTAATTGATAAAGGAAATCAAAGATATTTAGCTGATGAGCCTGTAAAGTTATTAAATCTATATGAAACAATAGCTAGACCAGGTACAGGACATCCTAGAGTTATTTTATTCATGTTAGCAAATGCAATAACAATAACTAATCCATATTTTTTATTCTGGAATTTAAAAATGCCAACTAAACAAGATAAAAATGGTAAATGGATCTGGAAACATCCAACAAGACCAATTTTAGTTGAGGATGTTAAAAATGAAAAGTTTATTGATACTAAAAAGAATACTGAATTTGGTAGATTAATTGATGGAACGAGATATGCTGATTATTCAATTGAAAATAAATTTTTACTAGATGATAATACATTTATTGAAAAGAAAACACCTAAATCAAGATATTGGTGTACATTTGTTTATAAAGATATAACTTTAGGTATATGGATTGATTCAAATGAAGGTAAAATGTATGTATCAAAAGATGTTGATCCATCTTATCCAATTATATATTCAATAACAATGAAAGATCATACACCTAATACTTTATTTTTAAGAGATAAATCAAAAGCTGTTAAATTTAAGGTATTTATGGAAAACTATAAATTAGGAAATGTTAGATTTGAAAGTATTAATATTAAGAATATAACATACGAGGTAATACAACTATCAATGTATAAATTTTGATACAATATCACAAAATTTTTAAATTGTCAATAGAAAATATTGACAATTTTTTATTTATTTGATATATTGATGGTGTAATACAAGGTTAGAAGGGAGGAATTATGCAAAGTACAATAAAGAGTGTTATTAGTGTAATAGCAACTACTTTAATATATTTTTTAGGTGGATGGGATATCGCTTTGCAATCTTTAATCGTTGTTATAATACTAGATTATCTAACAGGAATAGCTAAAAGCTATGTTAGTAAAAAGTTAAATAGTAACAAAGGTTTAAAAGGAATAGTTAAAAAATTATCAATGTTATGTATAGTTGCTGTTGCTGTAATTATTGATCGTATTATAGGACATACAGGAATGATTAGAACATTAATAATATATTATTTAGTTGCTAATGAAGGATTATCTATTATTGAAAATTTAGGTGAAATGGATATTATTGTACCAAATTTTATAAAGGATAAATTGGAACAAATAAGAGATAATAATTCAAAAGTAGGTGATAAGAATGATTAAAGGTATTGATATATCAAGTTATCAAGCTGGATTAAAATTAAGTAAAAATAATGGATATGATTTTGTTATATTAAGAGCTGGATTTACAGGATGGGGTACAGGTGTTAATTATAATAAAGACACATATTTTGAAAACTTTTATAATCAATGTAAAAGTGCTGGTATTCCTGTTGGTGCTTATTGGTATAGTTGTGCAAATACTTATGAAAAAGGTGTTAATGAAGCTAATTATATGTATAATAATTGTTTAAAAGGAAAACAATTTGAATATCCAATTTATATTGATGTTGAGGATAATCATCATCAAATTAAAACAGCAAAAGGAACAACAGATGCTATAATTGGATTTTGTGAAACTTTAGAAAACAAAGGTTATTATGTTGGTATTTATGCTAATACAGATTGGTTTAGAAATCACATTGAAACAAGTAGATTAAATGCTTATGATAAATGGTTAGCACAATGGACAAGTACAAGACCAACTTTTATGAATTATGGTGTATGGCAAAATTCATCATCTGGTAATGTATCTGGATATAGAATTGACACAGATATATCTTATAAAGATTATCCATCAATAATTAAATCAAATGGTTTAAATGGATATTCAAAATCAACAGATCAAAATACAAATCAAGATACAAATCAAAATACATCTAATAAAAAATCAAATGAAGAAATAGCAAAAGATGTTATTGCTGGTAAATATGGTAATTATCCAGAAAGAAAAACAAGATTAGAATCAGATGGATATAATTATGAAGAAATACAAAATATAGTAAATAATATGTTAAATACACCAAATAAATTAAGTGTTGGTTGTAAAGTAAAAACAATTCAAACAGGTAATGGTGCATCTGATGGATCTAGTAATACAGCAAAATCTGGTGTTACAGGAACTATTACAAGAATAATAACAGGTGCTAAATATCCATACTTAATTTCAAATAATGGAACACCTATTGGATGGTATAAAGAATCAGCATTAAAAATAATATAAATGTTTTATCTTTAAGGTGATTTACATGATAAGAGGACAAAAGTTATATACTCAAAATAATGTACAAGTATTATTATTTCCATTAGATTGTATTTATATTTCACAAGGTGAAAATGGTAGTTATTCACATCAAGGAACTTTAAATATTGATTTTTTAGGTTGGAATAGTAGTGGAAGGGTTTATACAAAACCATATTATGCACCATGTGATATAAAATGTGTTTATAAATCAACAGCTGGTTATTATAATATTTGGGAATCAATTAATCCTGTTTATTGTGCTGATGGTGTAACCAGAAAAATATGTTTTCAAAATGTACATGGAAATATGTTATTTAATGTTGGAACTATAAAAAGACAAGGTGAACAAATAGGTGTTACAGGTAGTTATGGAAATGCAACAGGTGATCATTTACATTTTAATATTGCAAATGGTGAATATGCTGGACAAACACAAGTACCACCTAATAATAAATGGACATTAAAAAATTCATTACATATTTATAATACTTGTTTTATAAATAACACATCAATTTATCACAATTTAACAGGTTATAATTGGACAACTTATAATGGACAAACACAAACATGGATAGCTGAAGATAGATATTTATCACAATCAGAAATGGAAAATAATGCAAATATAATAATTAATTATTATAGAAATTTAGGTGTCAATGATGCAACAATAGCTGGTATTTTAGGTAATATGCAAGCTGAATCAACATTATCACCTGTATTAAATGAACGAGGTGGTGGTGGTGGATATGGTTTAGTACAATGGACACCACAAAGTGTATTAATTAATCATTGTAGTACATTAGGATTATCACCTTATACATCTGGTGATGTACAATTAGAGGTTATATATCAAGAAATTACTAATCAATCTGTTAGAGAATGGTACACAACACAGGGATTTATACAAAATTATTATAATTCTGGTGCAACATCAGATATGATTGGTATTACAGGAATTGATTTTTTAAGTAATACAATGAATTGGACAGCTGATAAGTTAGCTATTATGTTTATGGCTGGTTATGAAAGACCAAGTTATAATCCTGATGTAAATCATTATGAAAATAGAATGAGATATGCATTAAATTGGTATGATTATATGGGTGGAATAATACCACCAACACCAATTGATAAAAGAAATAAATTTAACTTTGTATTATTTGATAGAAGAAGGAGATGGATTCATTCATGAAAAAAGAGGAATTTTTAGAAATAATTAAACAAATTGGTACAATTGAGGATGATGTTGAAAGAAGAACAAAATTAACAGAGTTAAGTGAAAGTGTAACAGCAATCTTTGATACTAATACTGATTTAGAGGAAAAAAATAAAAAATTTGAAGAGGATAACGAAAAATTAAGAAGTGCTAATATGCAACTATTTTTAAGAGTAGGTGCAAATAAAACAGAGAAAGAGATTCAAGAAGATCAAGTTGGAAAGGCTGATGAAGATAAAGAGCCAAGAAAATTTGAAGATTTATTTGATGATAAAGGAAATTTAAAATAAAAAAGAAAGAAGGAATGATTTTATGAATTTACAAGAAATTTTAAATACAATAAGAGATAATGCATCTGATATGTATCGTGAAAGAATACCAGAGGCAACTCAAACAAATATTACTGATGTACAAGAGGCTATGACAGATCCAAACAATGCTGTTGTAACTAATGAATTTATGGGAATGTTACTTAACATGATCATTAAACAAGTTATCCATTCAAAATTATTTTCAGATCCTCTAAAGAGCCTAAAGAAAGGTAAAAAACCATTAGGTGATACAGTTGAAGAAATTTATGTTAATTTCTTAAAGGCTAAACAGTATGATGAAACAGGTGCTGAACTACTTAACAGAGAACTACCAGATGTTAAAGCTGTTTATCATAGAATGAACAGACAAGACAGATATAAGGTAACTGTTAATCCAGAAGAACTATTTAAAGCATTTGCTAGTTATCAAAAGCTAGATAGCTTTATAGCTAACATTATAAATAGTTTATACAACTCATCTGAACTTGATGAATTTATATTAATGAAAGAATTAATAAGACAAGCATTAGATCAAAATGCAATGAAAGTTGTTGAGGTTGCTGATCCATGTGAAAGTGAACAAAATGCAAAAGCATTTATTAAAACTGTTAAAACAATAAGTGGTGATATGCAATTTCCAAATGCTAACAACAATGCATGGCTAACAGCACAAGATAAAGATACAAATCCATTAATTACATTTAGTAAGAAAAATGAACAAGTATTAATTTTATCTAATCCAACAGATGTTGCTGTTAATGTTGATGTACTTGCATCAGTATTTAATATGAGTGTAGCTGAATTTAATGACACTAGAAAAATAATAATTGATGCATTTCCAGATCCAGATATAAGAGGTGCTTTAGTTGATGAGCAATTTTTCCAAGTTTATGATGATTTAGTATTATTTAAAGACTTTGAAAATGGTGAAGGATTATATAAAAACTATTATTTACATGTATGGCAAACACTTGCTTATTCACCACTTGTAAATGCTGTTGTGTTTAAAGTTGCTGGATCAGATCAAGATTCAGATGATGTGGTTGAAACTTTTGATGTTACATACTCATTAGCAACAGGTGTTAAATCTACTAACAAGAGAAAAACAGCAACAGAAGGTACTAGATATTCAACTAAATTAACAGGTGTTAAAGATAGTGATACTGTAAGTGTTACAATGGGATCAACAACAGTTGAAGATGTTGAAACACCAACAGATATAACTGATAATGTTTATGATTCTGATACAGGTGAAATTATAATTGATAAAGTAACTGATGATGTTTATATCACAGTAAGTAGAGTTTAATATAAAAGGTGGTGGAATAATCCACCACCTATTTTAATACAGAAAGGATGGTTAAGAATAATGATTAGATTAAAACCTTTACCACCAATAGCTTTAACTAATTTACAGCCAGCATTTTATGATGTTGAATCTGTATCAGCTATTGAGATGGTTAGTAAATTATATGCATATTTACAAAATTTGGTTAATGATTATAATGCATTTATTACAGAAATTAATAATGAAATTGATGCATTTGAAAATGATACAAATAAGAGTATTGAAGAATTTACAAGTTGTATCAGAACTTTAATGAGTCAATATATTGAATCAATAGATACTAAAATGAATTTACAAGATAAAACAATTGCTGATGCAATTGAAAGACAAGATAATATAATTGCTGATGCAATTGAAAGACAAGATACAACAATTAGTGAATCAATAGCTAATCAAAATGAAATAATTGCTGATGCTGTTAATTATATGAAAAATCATATAGAACAAACAGCAACAGATGTTATAAATCAAGCTATTGAAAATGGTGATATAACAGTTAATATTACTTATGATGAGCCAACAGAGGCTTTAAATATAATTATAACAGAAGGAAGTGATAATAATGGAATTTAGTCAATTAAATGGATATAAAGTAAAAGATAAAAAAGCAACTAGATTTTATGATAATGTTGCAACAATGCAAAGTGATACAACATTAAAAGAAGGTATGCATGTAAAAACAAAAGGTTTTTATAATATAAATGATGGTGGTAAAGCTGATTATCATATTAGAACTAAAACTAATAATGATGTAATTGATGAAATGTTTATTATTAGTTTATATGATGAAAATTTAGTTGCCGAATTAGTAATTGATACATATTTTATAATTGATAGTATTGGTGCAAAAGGTGATGGAACTAATGATGATAGTGATTATTTTGAAGCAGCAATGACAAAAGTAAAACAAATTAATGGTAATTTAAATAAAACATATTTAGCTGATATAGAAATATCAGCGAGCAATTTTACTTTAAATAATGTTAATTTAAAAGGTATGATTACATTTGATGAAAATTTACGTTTTGTAAATATTACAAATTGTAATATTAATGCAACAAATAAAAATTATGGTATTTATACTGATCATGCTGTAACTAAATTGGTTATAGATAATTGTTATATACATGATGCTTTAAATACAGGTTTATATCTAGATAGATGTTGGGATTGTCAAGTAAATAAAATAAGTTTAACATCAAATGCTGTTTTGGGTGCTTATTTAAAAGCATTTAATAGTAGTGTTTTTAATGGTACATGTTATTTTAATGGAACTGGTATGTTAATTGAAAATAGTAGTGCTTGTAATATTCGTGCAACAATGCAAGAAAATAAAAAAACAGGTATTGATATAAGAGCAATCACAGGTTCTAAATTTCATTTATATTTAGAACAAAATGGTTATGAGGGTGAAAATGATTTTGAAAAAACACAATGTTATTTAGGAAACAATAATCAAGCAAATGTTGGTTGTGAATTTGTAATTTATGCTATTGGTGGATCTGGTTCTGAAATGGAAAGTAAATATGGTTTATACTCTCAATGGTCTTATGATTGTATTTTTACAGGTTGTTTTTATAATCATACTGATACAGGTGTAAGATTTACATCAAATAATACTAATATAAGATGTGATTTATACGATAACACGCATATTGATTATGGTAATGATAAGTTATTAGAAAAGCATGCATATTTTAAACAAATTCAATCAAATACAGTATTTGATATACCTGAAACAGATGATTGTATTCCTGTAATTTTATCTGATACAGCTTATATGGTAGCTTTCAATAGAAGATCATCAACACAGGGTTTAATAAGAGTAACAGATAAAGATGGTGTAAATCAAAGTGTTACATGTTATTGTTATATCTTAAAAAATGGTATAAGAACAGTATAAAATGTTCTTGATCAAATAAAAAAGGAAGGTGATAAAATATATGAAAAAATATAATAAATATGGTGAATCTTTATATTTAGATTGTGAATGTAAAGAAAATACACCAAATAAAAAATCAAGTAATTGTGCATGTGGTGGTATTAATTTACCATCACATGACAATGAAATTGAAATATTAATTAGACAATTAAAAAGAGAAATTAAGGAATTAATGAAAACAACACAAGCTAAATTACTATGTCAAGATAAAAAGATAGCTGAAACAATGGTTTACATTAAAAATAATTTATCTAATGCAATTAGAGATTTACTTGATTCAATGTTATTATCTGGTGAATTAGAAGAAATAATTACTGAAACTGTATTAGATAATATCCAAGAAATGCAAGAATATTTTGAAGAACTTAAAGAATATTTAGGTAATGATATAAAAGTACATTTTCCTAAAAGAACAAATAATGGTGGGGATTGTCAAATAATTGAAACTAAAAATAATGTTATTATGATTGATATAGGTAATACAGGAACACAAGATGAACTTATACAATATTTAATTAATAATAATATTAAAAAGATTAATTATTTAATAATATCACATTATCACAATGATCATATTGGTGGATCTGTTGCAGGTATTAAAGCCTTACTTGATGATTCAAGTATTGATACATCTGATATTATATTTGTATTACCACATCATAACCTAGATTGGGATCGTATGATTGATCCAAATAATGATCTAATTGATATTAAAAATGATCAATTATCTATTGAAGATTTAATTATTGGAACTTATCCTTACATTTATCCTGTTGAAAATACTAAATTAGATATTGATGATATCACTTTACAATTCAATAATTTGGAATCTGGATATTTTGATGAGTATTATTTAGAAACACAAGATTGCTATAATAATGTAAAAGATTATACAAATTATAATAATTTTTCAATGACAACATTATTAACACATCACAATAATACATTCTTATTTCCTGGTGATGTTGAACAACTTGCTCAATCTAAAATATATAGAAATTTTGAAAATATTGATGTATATAAAGTTGAACATCATTCATTAAATATTACAACTAATCAAGATTATTTAAATAGAATTACACCAAAATATTCTATAATTCAAAATTTCAGAACAGTTGCAAGTGATTCAACAGAGTTAAGGGCAACAACAAATAAACTTGCACAATGCTCAACATTATTTTCTAATAATGCATCTGGTAATATTGTTATAACATCAAATAGATATAGCTTAAAAGCTAAATGTGATGATGCAACAATTAATAATCAAAACATATACACATTGACAACAGGTCAAGCATTAGAAATGGGTGCTGATCTTGATGATATTAAAGAAGCTGGTGTTTATTATTCTAAAAATGCAACTGTTACAAAAGAAATTGCAAATACACCAGAAAATTTTAGTGGTTTTAGATTGATTGTTGAAGAATTAACTTATGATGATGGTAATTATAGACAAACATATATTACATCTAATTCAAATGGTGAAAACATTTATACAAGATGTACTTATGAAGGTGTGTATGGTAATTGGGTAAAAATGACACCTTATTCAACAGGTATTGATTTAGTTGAAGGTGATGATTTAAATAATTTATTTGCACCATGCTCATATTATTCTAAAGATGGAAGTGTAACACAAGGATTGGTTAATGTACCAGATAGTATTAATTCTGGATTTGTATTAATTAATCAATATGTAACATATACAGCTTTAAAACAAATAATAATACCTAATTCACAACAACATGTATTCTTTATGAGACATATAATTAAATCTGGTGATACATGGGTTTATAGAGATTGGGGTGTTTATGAAGGATCAACAGTACCATCTAGTTTAGTAATTAATGATGATTAGGAGGTAAATTATGGCAAATGTCAATATAACAAAGGTATATCTTTTAGATGTACCTTTGCAAAATGATTATAAAAATACATTATATTTTGCTAGTAAATCAGCACAACAATCATATTTTCAAAGTAAAGTAATAACATCTTATTCTTATACTGATTTTTCATATCAAAGAAAAGATAATATTATAAGAATACCAACACATTATGATAATATCTATAAATGTAATTATGTAATGTATCAAAATAGTGCATACAATAATAAATGGTTTTATGCATTTGTTACAGATTTGGAATATATAAATGATGGTAGAACTGATTTACACATTGAAACAGATGTATTACAAACATGGTTGTTTGATTATACAGTTAAATCATCATTTGTTGAAAGAGAACATGTATCTAATGATAGTGTTGGTTTACATACTGTACCAGAAAATGTTGAATTAGGTGAATATATATCAAATGGATTTGTTAGAGATAATCAATTATCTGATTTTGTTTATATTGTCCAAGTAACTGAATATGTATCTGGTAGTATTCCACTTGCTACTAATTTTGGTGGTGTATATGCACCAGGTGGTGCTTATATTTGTCCAAATGCACAAACAGTTGTTAATATAATTAGTGCTTTAGATAATGCTGGTAAAGGTGATGCTATAACAAATGTATATATTGTACCAGCAAAGGTTGTTAATAATACATCTGGTGCAATTCAATATTCTGGACAGGATTCACCTGTAACTTATGATGTTGAAATAGATAAACAAACAACATTAAATGGCTATACACCTAGAAATAAAAAATTATTAACTTATCCATATAATTATCTAGTATTAGATAATAACAATGGATCATCAAATATTTTACAATATGAAAACTTTTCAACAAATAACTGTGTATTTGAAGTTGCTGGTGTACCAACAGTTGGTGGATCAATTAAATGTGTACCTAAAAATTATAAAGGTGAAGATAGATTTCAACAAGAAGGTATTATGGCTGGTAAATTTCCTACATGTGGATGGGTTAATGATGTATATACCAATTGGTTAACACAAAATGCTGTTAATATAGGTGTTGGTATTGCAACATCAGCTGTTGAAATAGTTGGTGGTGTAGGTTTAATGGCAACAGGTGCTGGCGGTGTAGCTGGTGCTGGTGCTATTGCAAGTGGTGCAACAGGTATTGCTAATTCTGTTGGTCAAATATATCAACATTCATTAATGCCTAATTCATCAAAAGGTAATATTAATGGTGGTGATATTAATACATGTTATAACATGAATAAATTTTACTTTATTAAAATGTCTATTAAATCAGAATATGCACAAATTATTGATAAATATTTTGATATGTATGGTTATAAAGTAAATATGGTTAAAGTACCAAATAAAAATCATAGATCTAATTATTGGTACACTAAAACAATAAATGTTAATATAACAGGTGATATACCACAAAATGATATGCAAAAGATAAAAAATTGTTATGATAATGGAATTACATTCTGGAAAAATCCAGCAAATATTGAAGATTATTCTGTATCAAATAATATAGTTTAAAGAAGGTGATAATAATGAATGATAAAAACTATAAATTGTTAAGTTATCAAAATGTATCAAAACAATTAAATAATATAACATATACAAATTATTTTTATAGATTAATGTTAATAGCTAGATCCTTATTTAAATGGAACAACTTGCCAAATGGTATTAATGAAAAATGGATTGAAAGATATTTATTTTCTGAAGGATCATGTGTATTTTATAAAGATCCAAAATTAGGTTATATGGTGGCTAAAATAGGTAATACAGGTGCATTAAACTATTATGATGAGCCAACAACAATAAGACCTTATGCAACTAACTATTTATATGAGGATGCTAAAAATGATGATCAATTAATGAATAATGTTGATTGTGTCATAATAAGAAATAATGATGATTGTATACCAACTTATCCTATGATTCAACTATACAGTGCTGATCTAACAAATATAAAAAGAACTATTGATACAAATATTGAAGGTCAAAAGATGCCTATTATAATAAAATGTACTGATAAACAAAAATTATCATTAAAACAAGCTATTAAACAGAAACAAGATAATGAACCTGTAATATATGGTGATAAAGCATTAAATACAGATGATATTAGTGTATTAAAAACTGATACACCTATTGTATTTGATAAATTACAAATACAGAAAACAAATGTATTAAATGAGTGTTTAACATTTTTAGGAATTAATAATGCTAATACAGATAAAAGAGAAAGATTAGTAACAAATGAGGTTGAAGCTAATAATGAAATGATACAGATTAACTCTGATGTTATGTTAGAAACTCGTAAACAGGCTTGTAAAGAGATTAATAAAATGTTTGGACTAAATATATCAGTTGAAAGAAGAACTAACCTTAAAATTGATTTTGAAGAGTCAGATAAAATTGATGAAACAGATAAAATTGATGAAGAAGGTGATGTTAAATGATTCAAGCTAGATATACAGAGGTTTTATATAATTTATTAAAAAATCAAAGAGTAAAAGAATTAATTGATCAAGCTATGTCAGAATATCCTATGTATATACCAGAAAATCCTGTTATGTTTTCAGTAATACCAACTAGAGAAGAATTGAATAAACGAATACTAGATCATTATAAATATCGTGAAATTGCATTTGAAACAGTTGGTAGATTTATTGATGAATTAAGAATTACATTAAATGAAATAATGCCATTTTATTATCAGTTATTTAAAACAGAGGATGTTATGAATGGTCTTGATGATATATTTGGTAATTTAGATGTTATTGAATCATTTAGTGAAACAAATAGTACAACAGGAAATGCAACATCTTCATCTAATTCAACAGCTAATTCACAATCTAATGATAAAAATGTATCATCAGATACACCTCAAAATGAATTATCTATTAGTAATATGAATATTGATTCTGTATCATATGCTAATAATGTTAATTGGGGTAAAGTTAATTCATCATCAACAGGTATTAACACAGGTGAATCTGAAACATCAGCAACAGGTAGTATTCAACATACATTAACAAGAAAAGGTAATCAAGGTGTAAATACTTATGCTCATGATATGGGTGAGTTAAGAAATATATTTATGAATCTTATAAATGATATTTTAAATAATCCAAGATTACAAGAATTATTTATGTTAATTTATTAATGTTACATGTTAAACAAAATAAAAAGAGTCTATTTTGTAGGCTCTTTTAATTCATATCCAGCTTTAATTAATTCTTTAATTTGATTAATTACCTCTGATATTGTACCTTTTAAAACTATTTTATTTACTGTTTTCATATTTACCTTCCTATTATTTTATATATTAATTTTAATTCTTTAAGTTGATTTTCTTCTAAATCACAATCCTTTGTATGTGATCTAAACAATCCTAATTTATATAATCTTTTATGTGCTTTTGTTTCTTTGATATAACTATCTATTGATCTATTTATTGAATATCCTAATCTATATCTTAAATCCATTATATTTAAAATAAAATTATTTATATCTTTTAATTTATAACATTCATATATTGTTGTACATTGATTAGTAAATTTTACTTTTATACCATTAAATCTTATTATTCTCATATCTAATAATCCTTATAATTCTCACAATATGCTAATTTAAATGAATTATTATAACATTGATTAAATCTATATAAATTAAAACAAGCAACTAAAAACATTATTATAACAAATATAAATATTAATACAGACACTAAAGCTAATGATGTTATTGCTTTTTCTATTCTATTCATTTTAATCACCTCAATTCTAACAAATTTTTACTAATTAATTGATTTATTTTATCATCGACTAATGAACTATAATATTTAGGATTAGCTGAATAAAATAACTCAACACCAATATATTCATGTGTATTTTTATCAAA
>JAZOLP010000179.1:0-6512 GCA_045653225.1 Bacilli bacterium | reverse complement strand
ATAACTAGATAAAGTACAAATAGAAGTTGTCTTACCACACTTGCAGCAAGAATCAATTACAGGCATAACACCTAAATAGTCTAAATACTTAAGTTCAATTATATTCATTATAACGAGTGGATCATAATTTTCATCTATCTTAATTAAAGCATTTATAAGTATAGAAGATAAAAGATATTTTGAACATACAGGACTAGACTTTATTAGAATTTGTAAAGCAGCAATGGTTGACATTATATATGGACAAGCAAAAGAAGGAGCATCAACAATCACCCAACAATACGCAAGAAACCTATTTCTTACAATGGATAAAACATGGAAAAGAAAACTGTCTGAAATGATGATTGCATTAAACTTAGAATCAAAATATACAAAGGAAGAAATCCTAGAAGGATACCTTAATTCAATTTACTTTGATCATGGAATATATGGTATTGAAGATGCTGCTATTTTTTATTTTGGTAAACATGCAAATGAATTAACTCTATTAGAAGCAACTAGTCTTGCAGCAATCCCAAAAGGGCCATCAATTTATTCACCTATAAAAAATCCAGAAAACAATAAATCTAGAAGAGAATTAATACTAAAAGAAATGAAAGATGACAAAAGCATAACATCGAATGAATATGATAAAGCATTATTAGAAGAAATAACCTTTATTGGAATTAATAAAGTTAAAGAAGAAAATGTTGCTCCATTTTTTGCAGATTATGTCTTAAGTGAAATTAAGAAAATAAAAGGTCTAGAAAACTATATTCATCAAGGCTTAATAGTAGAAACAACACTAGATCTAAATTTGAATAATCAAATATGTAACTTCGTAACTAACAGAATAGATAACGAGTTAGAAACTAGTATTATAGTAATGGAACCATCAACTGGTGAAATACTATCTATAATAGGCGGCACATCATATAAAGAAAATTCTTATAATAAAGCAATTTATGCAAAAAGACAACCAGCTTCTACAATTAAACCATTTTTATATTTAACAGCATTAGAAAATGGTTTTACATCATCAACTACATTTACAAGTGAGTTAACTACATTTTACATAAACAAAGAACCATACACACCAAAAAACTATAACGATTCATATCCAAATAGCGAAATTAGCATGGCTTATGCACTTTCAGTTAGTGATAATATATATGCGGTAAAAACACATCTGTTTCTTGGAATGGATAAACTTTCTAACACACTTGAATCATTAGGTTTAAAAAATGTTCCACAAATCCCAAGTCTAGCACTTGGAACATATGAAGTAACTAATCTTGAATGGATAAGTTGTTATCAAGTTTTAGCAAATCTTGGTACGAAAATTTCACCATTTGTTATTAAGAAAATAACAACTATGGATAACGAAGTACTTTACGAACATAAAATTAATACATTTCAATTCGCAGATTCTTCAGATGTATATATATTAAATGAACTTATGACAAATATATTTGATACAAATATATCATATAACACAAGACCAACAGGAGTGACTATATCAAGTAGGCTTTCTAATACTTTCGCAGCAAAATCTGGTTCTACTGATACAGACAATTGGATGATCGGTTATAATCCAGATGTTCTAATAAGTATATGGACAGGTTATGATGATAACAGAATGATAACCAAAAAATCAGATAAATTAGCAGCAAAATATCTTTTCGCAGACATTGCTGAGGAATACTTTCAAAACAAAAACACCACCTGGTACAATAAACCAGATGATGTTATTAATGTTACCCTAAATCCAATCACAGGATTTTATGGTAATCTTTATGAATATACTAAAGACTTATATTTTAAAAGAAGTAATATTCCATGGTATTTAAAATTACTTCCAAATTTATCTACAGATAATTCTTAAAGACTTCTTTTACAATTTCAATACTTATCACAAAATTCATTCCATCAATTTTATTAGAACTAATTTTCCAAGTATTAATACCTAGAAGTTCACCATTTATATTAAATAAACCACCACCACTACAACCTTCGTTTAAAAGAGCAGTAGTTTGAATATATTCATTTTCTATCGATTTATAAAAATAATTAGACTCTTCAACAATTCTTTTAATACTACTAATATTACCAACGCTAACAGAATTATAATAAGTCTCTAAATCATACGGGCTACCAACTGAAAAACAAAATTGGCCACATCTAATAGAATTAGCTACTATCGCACAACTTAATAGAACATCAGTTTCAATATTCAACAATGCTAAATCTACTTTTTCATCATAACTAACAACCGTTGCAGGAAGATAAATTTCAATATTTCCTAAATAAATTAAAATATTATCATAAACCTTACCTTGATACATAATAACATGACGGCTAGTAACGATATAGTATGTACCATTATCTTTTTTTAAAACAACCCCACTACCATAAGATTCATTATTCAACAATCCATTAGAAGTCGCTTTAACACCAACTACACTAGATTTAACATTATCAATAGAATTACATAAAGCATCTTCTAATGAAGTAATTTGAGCTAAATCATTAACATCTACAGTTTGAGTAATAACATTATTTATAACTGTAGTTTTTTTATTACATGATGAAATAAAAATAAAACATAAAACTATTAAACAAAAAATTATTTTTCTCATTTATACACCAAACACTCTTTTCACATTATCAATAATACTTTCTAAAACTACAGATTCATCAACTTCTTTTATATTAGCAATTGTAGAAGCTATTAAAGGAATATATTTTGGTCCATTTTCTGTACCACGATATGGATGTGGAGTAAGATATGGACTATCAGTTTCAGTAACTAAATATTTCAAGTCAATTTCCTTTACAACTTCCTTATTTACTTTTGCATTTTTAAAAGTTAAAGGTCCACTAATTCCAAGAATAAAACCACGCTTAACATATTCTTTCGCAAGTTCTACACTGCCACTATAAGAATGGAGTACTCCACCAACCAATTTATCGCAATATTTTGACAAAACGTCAAAAGTTATTTGTGCAGCTTCCCTTGTGTGTATAGAAACAGGTTTTTTATGTTTAACTGCTAAATCTAGTTGTTTAATAAACGCAACATCTTGTTCTTCTTTAGTAGTTGTATCCCAATGAAAATCATAACCAATTTCACCTAAAGCAACAACTTTATCTAAAGATAGATGTTCATCTAACCAATTATATTCTATATCAGTATAACCTTTAATATTACATGGATGAAATCCTATAATTGCATAACAAAAATCATACTTATAAGCAAGTTCTATAGCTTTTTGGCTGCTTGTTTTATCCCATCCGACTATAAACATTTTTTTAACATTATTTTTAATAGCATCCTCAATTACTTCATCTAAGTGTGCTAAGATTTTTTCATCATTTAAATGTACATGCGTATCTATATAATATAAATTATTCATTACAATGCCCTTTCTTATAGTGATATGCAATTCTTGGTGAACCATTTTTTAAATAAATTATCCCACACTTATTAAAGCCATGTTTATTTAAAACTTTCTGCATCACTATGTTATCATGATGTGTATCAATTCTAATATTACATATTTGATTAGTAACATAATTAAAAACTTCAGAAAACATCCCTTTTTTAGCCCCAGACCCCGCAATACGATGAATAACACCATATTCTTCATTATTTAACCAAGTACCTTCTATATAGTTATAAGTTTCATCAATACCTATAAAAAAGACAAATACACCATATATTTTATTTTCATCAAAACACACATATAAATGTTCTTTATTTAAGTCTTCTACTAAAACATCTTTACTAGGATAATTATTAATCCATTGATTAGGATTACCTGTTTGTATCATAAATTTTCTTGCGTATGCATATATTTCTAAAATTTGTTCTAAATCATTTTCTATTGCTTTTCTTATCATAATACACCTTCTTTTTTATATTATATCATTTTTTAAATTAAAAAAATAAAAAAAGACTCATATCATAAGATATGAGTCTATTTTAATTCAAAATGTTTATAACTGTTTATAATAACTATTTACTATTCAGAAAGTTTAGTAACGTTACCAGCACCTACTGTACGTCCACCTTCACGGATAGAGAATTTAGTACCTTGTTCAACAGCGATTGGGTGAATTAATGAAACGTGCATTTCAGTATTGTCACCAGGCATAACCATTTCAGTACCAGCTGGAAGTGTAATAACACCTGTAACGTCAGTTGTACGGAAATAGAATTGAGGACGGTAGTTACTGAAGAATGCTGTATGACGTCCACCTTCTTCTTTTGTTAATACGTAAACTTGTGCATCAAATTCTGAATGTGGAGTAACAGTTTTAGGTTTACATAATACTTGACCACGAACAACATCAGTACGGTTTAAACCACGAAGTAATAAACCTACGTTGTCACCAGCTTCAGCTTGGTCTAGTAATTTACGGAACATTTCAACACCAGTGATAACTGCATTACGAGTTTCTCTGATACCTACTAATTCAGCAGTGTCACCAACTTTAACAGTACCACGTTCTACTCTACCAGTAGCAACAGTACCACGACCAGTGATTGAGAATACGTCTTCAACTGGCATTAAGAATGGTTTATCAGTTTCACGAACTGGATCAGGGATATAAGCATCAACAGTATCCATTAATTCATTGATTTTTGCAACATAATCAGCTTCACCTTCAAGAGCTTTTAATGCAGAACCACGAACGATTGGAGTTTCATCACCATCGGAACCATATTCGCTTAATAATTCACGAACTTCCATTTCAACTAATTCTAATAATTCTTCATCATCAACCATGTCACATTTGTTTAAGAATACAACGATTCTAGGAACACCTACTTGTTTAGCAAGTAAGATATGTTCACGAGTTTGTGCCATAGGACCATCAGTAGCAGCAATAACTAAGATAGCACCATCCATTTGAGCAGCACCAGTGATCATGTTCTTAACGTAGTCAGCATGCCCTGGACAGTCAACGTGTGCATAGTGTCTCTTAACTGTTTCATATTCAACGTGTGCAGTATTGATAGTAATACCACGTTCTCTTTCTTCTGGTGCACCATCGATTTGGCTATAATCCATTTTCTTAGCTAGACCAGCGTTTGCTAATACAGTAGTAATAGCAGATGTTAAAGTTGTTTTCCCATGGTCAACGTGACCGATTGTTCCAATGTTTACATGGGGTTTAGTACGTACAAATTTTTCCTTTGCCATAATAATTTTCCTTTCAAATTTTTTTAATTTACTTTAATATTTTACAATAAAATATTCAATTTTGCAAGCAAAAAGTAAAATTACTTACTGCGAGCTTTCATAACAGCTTCTGCAACGTTACGAGGGCATTCATCATAGTGATCGAATTGCATTGTAAAGTTACCACGTCCTTGAGTATTTGAACGTAATGCTGTTGCGTATCCGAACATTTCAGATAGTGGTACAAAACTTCTAATTGATTGTGATTTACCTCTAGCTTCTTGTCCATCGATACGTCCACGACGAGTTGAAATATCACCGATAACTGTACCTAAGTATTCATCTGGTGTAACTACTTCAACAAGCATGATTGGTTCTAGTAATACTGGATTACAAACCTTAGCAGTTTCTTTGAATGCTAAACTACCTGCGATTTCAAATGCTGTACTAGATGAGTCAACGTCATGGTATGAACCAAATACTAGTCTAGCTTTGATATCGATAGTTGGGTAACCTGCTAAATTACCATTGTCTAAGGCATTTTCAATACCTTTATTAACTGATGGGATGAATTCACGTGGAATTACACCACCAACAATTTCGTCAACGAATTCGTAACCTTTACCTGGGTTAGGTTCAAAAATTACAACTGCATCCCCGTATTGACCATGACCACCTGATTGACGTACAAATTTACCTTGTACCTTAGCAGGAGTCTTAATAGTTTCACGGTAAGCAACTTGAGGACGACCAACGTTACATTCAACATTGAATTCTCTTCTCATACGGTCAACGATGATATCTAAGTGTAATTCACCCATACCAGCGATGATTGTTTGACCAGATTCTTCATCTGTATAAGTTTTGAAAGTTGGATCTTCTTCAGCTAATTTTTGTAATGCTACACCCATCTTATCTTGGTCAGCTTTAGTTTTAGGTTCAATAGCTACTTGGATAACTGGTTCAGGGAATACCATAGATTCAAGGTTAACAATTGCATTTGGATCGCATAATGTATCACCTGTAGTAGTATTCTTTAAACCAACAGCAGCAGCGATATCACCACTATAAACTTCTTTAATTTCTGAACGGTTATTAGCATGCATTAAAAGAATACGACCAATACGTTCTTTATAACTCTTAGTTGCATTTAAGATATATGAACCAGATTCCATATGACCACGATAAACTCTAAAGAATGTAAGTTTACCAACATATGGGTCAGTCATAACTTTGAATGCTAATGCTGCAAATGGTTGATCATCAGCTGAATCAACAACTACTTCATTACCATCTTCATCAGTACCTTTAATTTGAGCTACTTCTACTGGAGAAGGTAAGTAA